>NZ_JBXAXV010000002.1:305711-362829 GCF_056781955.1 Dellaglioa sp. CoH-57-MRSF-20 | reverse complement strand
CGAACACAGAAGTTAAGCTTCTTAGCGCCAAGAGTAGTTGGGGGTCGCCCCCTGCGAGGGTAGGACGTTGCCATGCTTTTTTTATTATTTTATTCCGGCATAGCTCAGTTGGTAGAGCGCTTGACTGTTAATCAAGATGTCGCAGGTTCGAGTCCTACTGCCGGAGTTTTTATTTTGTAATGTGGAGAATTGTCTGAGTTGGTCTAAGGAGCATGATTGGAAATCATGTAAACGGGTTTCCTGTTTCAAGGGTTCGAATCCCTTATTCTCCGTTGCAAATTGACCCGTTGGTCAAGTGGTTAAGACACCGCCCTTTCACGGCGGTAACATGGGTTCAAATCCCGTACGGGTCATATAAAGTAAATAGTGTATGTTGGAGGTTTAGCTCAGTTGGGAGAGCGTCTGCCTTACAAGCAGAGGGTCACAGGTTCAAGCCCTGTAACCTCCATCGAAGGTCCTATGGTATAGGGGTTATTACGTCCGCCTGTCACGCGGAAGATCACCGGTTCAAATCCGGTTAGGACCGTTTAATGGCTCAGTAGCTCAGTTGGTAGAGCAATGGATTGAAGCTCCATGTGTCGGCAGTTCGATTCTGTCCTGCGCCATTTATTTATAATATTTTGCGGGTGTAGTTTAGTGGTAAAACCACAGCCTTCCAAGCTGTTGTCGCGAGTTCGATTCTCGTCACCCGCTTTTATGATTTTGGGCCTATAGCTCAGCTGGTTTAGAGCGCACGCCTGATAAGCGTGAGGTCGATGGTTCGAGTCCATTTAGGCCCATCAATAATTTATGGAGAAGTACTCAAGTGGCTGAAGAGGCGCCCCTGCTAAGGGTGTAGGTCGTGAAAATGGCGCGAGGGTTCGAATCCCTCCTTCTCCGTTTTTCGTGTTATGACCCGTTGGTCAAGTGGTTAAGACACCGCCCTTTCACGGCGGTAACATGGGTTCAAATCCCGTACGGGTCAGTTTAATATTATCGCGGGATGGAGCAGTCTGGTAGCTCGTCGGGCTCATAACCCGAAGGTCGTAGGTTCAAATCCTGCTCCCGCAATTGGTCCTATGGTATAGGGGTTATTACGTCCGCCTGTCACGCGGAAGATCACCGGTTCAAATCCGGTTAGGACCGTCACAGGTATTATTGGAACCTAAACTTTTATAGTTGAGGTTCTTTTTTTAATTTTATTTACTTTAAGGAGATAAAAATGACTGAAAAACATCTATTCACGTCAGAATCGGTATCAGAGGGTCATCCGGATAAGGTTGCAGATCAAATAAGTGATGCAATATTAGATGCACTTTTAGAAAAGGATCCTAATGCTAGGGTTGCTTGCGAAACAACTGTAACAACTGGTTTAGTTCTTGTAGTTGGTGAAATATCAACAAATGCCTACGTTGATATTCAGCAGGTAGTAAGACGAACTATTAAGGAAATTGGATATATTAATTCACAAGTTGGTTTTGATGGTGATAATTGTGCTGTTATGGTTGCTATAGATGAACAATCTCCTGATATTGCATTAGGTGTTGATACATCTTTAGAAACTAAAAACGGTGATTTAGATCCTTTAGATCAGATTGGTGCAGGTGATCAAGGATTAATGTTCGGATATGCGGTAGACGAAACACCGGAACTCATGCCATTACCGATTTCAATTAGTCACAAATTAATGCAACGTGTTGCAAGTTTACGAAAAAATAAGGAATTAGAATACTTAAGACCTGATGCTAAGGCACAGGTAACTGTTGAATATAATGATAAAGGTCAACCATTTAGAATTGACACTGTTGTTATTTCTACACAACATGATGAAAAAACGGAATTGAAACAAATTCAAGATGATATGATTGAAAAAGTAATTAAAGTTATTATTGACCCTGATTTGTTGGATTCAGATACAAAGTATTATATTAATCCAACCGGACGATTTGTTATCGGTGGTCCAAAGGGTGATGCTGGACTTACTGGAAGAAAAATAATTGTTGATACATATGGTGGATATGCACATCATGGTGGAGGTGCTTTCTCCGGTAAAGATGCAACAAAAGTTGATCGTTCAGCTAGTTATGCTGCTCGCTATATTGCAAAAAATATAGTTGCAGCTAAAATTGCATCACAGGTTGAGGTTCAACTTGCGTATGCAATTGGGGTTGCTCAACCTGTATCAATTAATATTAATACATTTGGTACATCTAAATATGACGAATTGGATTTAGTTCAAGCTGTTCGTAAAATTTTTGATTTACGGCCTGCAGGAATTATTGAAATGTTAGACTTACGTCGCCCAATATATAAACAGACAGCAGCATATGGTCATTTTGGTCGTACAGATATTGACTTACCTTGGGAAAAAACAGATAAGATTAAAAGTTTACTTAACGAATTAAATTAAAATAAAAAATGACTTTATTAAATATCATTTTAATAGAGTCATTTTTTATTTAGGAGGTACTTTATGAATTCAAAAACAAATGTAAAATTAGTTACAATTGCTATATTTGTAGCAACATTTTTAACAGCCGTTGAAGGAACAATTGTTTCAACAGCTATGCCAACTATTGTTGGTGAACTTCATGGTGTTTCATTAATGAATTGGGTTTTTTCAATATATTTATTAACTAATGCCATGATGACACCAATATACGGTAAGCTCGCAGATGTTTTAGGACGTAAACCAGTATTTATTTTTGGTCTTGTCATATTTTTGGTTGGTTCAACTCTCTGTGGATTTTCTAATAGTATGGCCACATTAATTATTTCGCGGGCTATTCAAGGTATCGGGGCGGGTGCTATAATGCCAGTGTCATTTACTATAATTGCTGATATTTATTCTGTGGACAAACGTGCTAAAATAATGGGATTAAACGGATCTGCTTGGGGTATAGCGTCAATAGTTGCACCATTGTTAGGTGGTTTCATTGTTGATCATCTTAATTGGCACTGGGTATTTTTCATTAATTTACCTATTGGGTTAGTGACGATAGCAATGATACAAATTTTTTTCAAAGAAAAGCGAAGAATTATGAGTTCAAAAATAGATTTTTTAGGCAGTATATTATTAATGCTTAGTATTTTATCTATTTTATATAGTTTTCAACGTTGGGGCGATGATGGTATAGACCTGATTGTTTTAATTTCTTTCTTTATATTTATTATGTCGCTTTTATTATTTATTCAATGGGAAAAAAGAGTTGAAGATCCAATTATTTCATTGAAACTTTTTAATAATAGAACATTTGTGATTCAAAATGTAGTAGCAGCATTAATATCTGGATTTTTAATTGGATTTGAAGTTTATATACCAACATGGACTCAAGGAATATTAGGATTAAAAGCATCAATGGCAGGATTTGCAGTAACACCCAGTTCCATCTTATGGATAGCTGGTTCCTTTTTTGCTGGAAGTATGATGGCAGCTTGGACACCAAAAAAAGTTTTATCGATTAGTCTATTTTTTATTTTAGTGGGTGCCATTGCACTAGGTACTTTGCCTATAAATACACCTTTTTATCTTTTCTTTATCATTTCGGCTGTACTAGGGATTGGATTTGGGATTACCATTACAACTACGACAGTTACTGCACAGAGTTTAGTACCACAGGCTGACGTAGGTGTGGCTACATCATTTAATACTTTAAGTCGTACATTAGGACAAACATTAATGATTTCAGTCTTTGGGATCATATTTAATACACAAATGCATAAGGAAATAGTAAAAACACCTGGAACAAAGGACAGCATGATGGATATTTTAATTAATCCGCAAACGGCTAACCAACTACCGCAACATTTAATACCAAAATTACGTGAAGTTTTGTATCAAGGTCTTCATGGGATATATATAGCAGGTATTTTTATTGTAATTCTTGCAATTATTATTAATTTATTCGATAAAAAGACTAAAGATTATTTGCAATAACAGGGTTCGTTTGCTACACTAAAAATAATATAAAACGATTAAGAGGAACTAGTAAAGTAACTAACTATTTCAGCGAGTATATGGGAGTGGAAATATACATAGTTGGTTATTTGAACTCATCCTTGAGTTTTCTCACTGAACGGTAGTAGGTGCGAACGTTATTTCACGTTATGAAAAAGAGTCAGTATTTTATACTGGAATAATAGGTGGTACCGCGGAAAATTCGTCCTATAGAAGTTTATCTTCTATAGGACTTTTTTGTATATATAATCAGAAAGGAAGTAATACACATGGCATATAACCATAAAGAAATCGAACAAAAATGGCAAGCATTTTGGGATGCAAATCAGACATTTAAAACGACTGAAGATCCTGAAAAGAAAAATTATTATGCATTAGATATGTTTCCGTATCCATCCGGGCAAGGACTTCATGTTGGACATCCAGAAGGTTTCACGGCTACAGATATTTTGGCTCGAATGAAGAGAATGCAAGGATTTAATGTCTTACATCCAATGGGATGGGATGCCTTTGGTCTTCCAGCTGAACAGTATGCACTTGATACTGGACATAGCCCTAAAGCATTTACTAAAACGAATACTGATAATTTTAGGCGTCAAATTAAATCCTTGGGACTTTCATATGATTGGAGTCGTGAGTTAAATACGACTGATCCTGATTATTATAAATGGACACAATGGATTTTTGAAAAATTATATGAAAAAGGTTTAGCGTATGAAGATGAAGTTGCCGTTAACTGGAGTCCTGATTTAGGAACTGTTGTTGCTAATGAAGAAGTTATTGATGGTAAAACAGAACGTGGCGGGTACCCAATTGTCAGAAAACCAATGCGCCAATGGGTCTTAAAAATTACTGCTTATGCTGATCGCTTACTTTCAGATTTAGACGATTTAGATTGGCCAGATAGCATCAAAGAGCAACAAAGAAATTGGATTGGAAAATCAACTGGTGCTAGCGTTAACTTTAAAGTCGATCAACATGATGATATAAAAATTGATGTCTTTACGACACGTCCTGAAACTATTTATGGTGTTTCTTATATTATTGTCGCACCAGAATTAGATATAATTGATAAAATTACTATTGATTCTCAAAAGGATGCTGTTAAGGCTTATCAAAAAGAAATAGAAGTTAAGTCAGATTTAGAGAGAACTGATTTAGCTAAAGATAAAACTGGGGTATTTACTGGTTCTTACGCAATAAATCCTGTAAATGGTAAAAAATTACCAATTTGGATTGCTGATTATGTTCTAGCATCGTATGGAACTGGTGCTGTTATGGCAGTACCTGCACATGATGAAAGAGATTTCGAATTTGCAACTAAATATGGATTGGATATTTTACCCGTTATAGAAGGACCTGAAATAACTGATGAAGCAAATACTGAACCTGGTAAATATATTAATTCTGGTTTTTTAAATGGCTTAGTGAAAGCTGATGCTATCGAAAAAGCTATTGCTTGGATGGAAGATAATAACATTGGTGAAAAGAAAACAAATTATAAATTACGTGATTGGTTATTTTCAAGACAACGATATTGGGGTGAACCAATTCCTATTATTCACTGGGAAGATGGCGAAACAACAACAGTCCCTGTAGATCAGTTACCACTTGAATTACCTGAAGCAACGGATATTAAACCCTCTGGAACAGGTGAGAGTCCATTAGCCAACTTAACTGACTGGATTAATGTTGTCGACGAAAATGGGCGTAAAGGTAAACGTGAAACGAATACGATGCCACAATGGGCTGGTAGTTCATGGTACTTTGTTCGTTTTATTGATCCACATAACCCTAATGAAATTGCTGACCATAAAAAGTTAGAAGAATGGTTACCTGTTGACGTTTATGTTGGGGGTGCAGAACATGCTGTGTTACATTTGCTATACGCAAGGTTCTGGCATAAATTCTTGTACGATATTGGCGTTGTACCTACTAAAGAGCCGTTCCAAAAGTTAGTTAATCAAGGGATGATTTTGGGCGATAATCATGAAAAAATGTCTAAGTCTAAAGGTAACGTGGTTAATCCAGATGATATCGTTGAACGTTTTGGTGCGGATACTTTGCGCCTTTATGAAATGTTTATGGGTCCATTAGATGCCTCAATTGCTTGGAGCGAAGATGGGTTAAATGGTTCGCATAAATTTATTGAACGTATTTGGCGTTTAATTATGGATGAAGATAATCAAATTAGCGCAGCTATTGTTGATAAAAATGATGGTGAACTTGATAAGATTTATAATCAAACAGTAAAAAAAGTAACTGAAGATTACGAAGCACTTCATTTTAATACAGCTATTTCACAATTGATGATTTTTGTTAATGAAGCTTTTAAAGTTAAATCGTTAGCTAAAGAACAAGTTGAAGGATTTATTCAATTGATTGCACCAATAGCGCCACACATGGCTGAAGAAGTTTGGTCGTTGTTAGGAAATAAGGAATCAATTAGTTATGCTGCATGGCCAATATTTGATGAAAGTAAACTTGTTGAAAATACAGTTGAAATTGTCTTACAAGTAAATGGTAAAGTGCGTCAACATAGCGTGGTTTCAAAAGATGCAACTAAAGATGAATTAGAAAAAATGGCTTTAAATGATGACAAAATTAAAGAAGAACTTGAAGGTAAAACAATTCGAAAAGTAATTGCTGTCCCTGGTAAGTTAGTTAATATTGTCGCAAATTAAAGCTTTAATTTAAGTAAACGGGGACTACAAAATTATCGATATTTTGTGGTTCCTATTTATTTTTGGTTAAAATTCAAAAAATAAATTGCAACTGAATTTTAAAAGCTATAAAATGGTAAGATTAAGTATGATCAGAAAGTAGGGTACAAAAGTAATGGATGAAGATATCGAAGTAGAGGGCCAAGCAGCTTCTGAACAAAATGACGCTAAACAAAAGATGTTGCAAGGATCAGCTTGGATGACTGCTGGTAGTATTTTTTCAAGAGTTTTAGGGGCAATTTATATTATTCCATGGAATATGTGGTTGGGACCAGATAGATTACAAGCTAATGCACTTTATAGTATGGGTTATAACGTTTACAGTTTCTTCTTAATGATTGCTGTTGCTGGTGTTCCTTCAGCCGTAGCTAAGCAGGTTGCGCATTACAATGCACAAAATGAATATGGTATTGGAAGACGCCTATTTAAATATGGGATGGCTTTAATGGCGATTATGGGTGTAGTCTGTGCAGTAATATTATGGATTATCGCACCATACATTACAAGTGGTGATAAGAATGTGATTCCAGTCTTTAGATCCTTATCTTGGGCATTATTGATTATTCCTATGATGAGTTTAATACGAGGCTTTTTTCAAGGCTATCAGGAAATGGCTCCGTCAGCAATTTCACAGTTCTTTGAACAAATTGCTCGAGTTATTTATATGCTTGCCGCAACTTTTATCATCATGAAAATTAGTCATGGTAGTTATATTACAGGTGTAACGCAGTCAACTTTTGCGGCTTTTATTGGGGCCTTAGGCGGAATGCTAGTTTTAGTATGGTATTTTTATCGTCGAAAACCAGAATTGGATCGATTAGTTGCCAATAGTGATAATAAGTTAACAATTTCTACCAAACAAATTATTAAAGAAGTTATCAGGGAATCTATTCCTTTTATTATTATTGGCGCTGCCATTACGATTTTTGGATTGATTGATCAGTATACCTTCTTTGGTATTATGAGCCATGTTACAAACTACTCACGAACGATTCAAAATGAACTGTGGGCATTATTTAGTTTTAATGCTAATAAATTAGTTATGATTATTATTTCTATTGCGTCTGCCATGTCTATTACAGCTATTCCGTTATTATCTGAGGCATATACAAGAAATGATAAAAAGGCTTTGAGTGAACAAACTTCTGACACCTTACAATTGTTCTTTTTCGTAATGTTACCTTGTGCCTTAGGGATGGCAGCTGTTGCTCACCCACTATATGTTGTTTTCTATGGGTATGATCCAGTTGGAATCTATGTTTTACAATTTTCAGCGTATGAATCAATCTTCTTAGGATTATTCACAGTTGTTTCTGCTATTTTACAAGGTGTTTATCAAAATAAAAAAGCAATTATATATTTTGTCGTTGGAGTGGTAGTTAAATTAATTGTTCAATATCCATTAGTAGCTTGGTTAGGTGCCTTTGGGCCATTAGCAGCTACAGGGATCGGGATGGGCGTAAGTTCATGGCTAATGATTCGCTCATTACACAAAATGTTCCATTTAAATGTAAAATTAATACAAACAAGATTAAATAAAATGATGCTTTATGCACTAATAACATTTTTTACCGCATTTATAGTAGTAAAAATTGCTTATCTATTTTTACCAATAGACAGCCGAATTAGTGCAATTATCACAATTATTGCTGCCGCTGGATTAGGTGGCTACATATATATTTACTTCAGTTTAAAAACAAGATTAGCCGACAAAATATTGGGCGAACGGGTTGCTGGATTACGCCGTAGATTGAGAATTAAGTGAGGTTTAATTTAAAATGAGAATTGATAAATTTTTGACGGAAACGCAATTTGGTACAAGAAGTGATGTTCGAAAAATTATTAAACAGAAGAAAGTGATTGTTGATGGCGAGTTAATCACTAGCATTAAACTTCAGGTTAGTCCATCAAAATCGGTTATTCAGGTAGATGGTGATGTAATTCACTATCAAAAATATTATTATTATCTTTTAAATAAACCAGCAGGTGTGTTAACGGCAACTAAAGATAGGAAACAAAAGACAGTGATGGATTTGTTCAATAGCGTCGATTATCGGGATGATTTATTTCCAGTTGGACGGTTGGATAAGGATACAACTGGACTATTGCTTATTACAAATGATGGACAATTAGGTCATCAGATGTTGTCACCAAAACATCATATCGATAAAGTGTACTTTGCTAAAGTTGATGGGCAAGTGACTACTGACGATGTGATTAAATTTGAAACCGGATTGCTATTAAAAGATGGGATGCAAACTAAACCTGCAAAATTAATTGTTGAATCTTATAATAGTGATTCAAATATCTCAGAAGTTTTAATTACGATTACTGAAGGTAAGTATCATCAAATCAAACGAATGTTTGGAGCTATCGGTATGAAAGTTATCAGACTTGAACGTAAAAAAATGGCTACTTTAGAGTTAGAACCAACGCTATCGTTAGGCCGCTATCGTGCTTTAACAGATGAAGAAATTGAATCAATCAAATAGAAAATTGTTGGCGTAACTAGCCAGCAATTTTTTATTATTTTATTTGTTTTTGATGTTCCTTTATTGAGTAGTAAGGTCTATCAATATATCTAACTGAATACGCTTTTAAATACCGATTATTAAAATTTTGTGATAAAATGGGCTTACTAATATTTTAGGAGGAATTCAAATGAGTATAGATTGGAAAGCAGAAGTTGAAAAGCGTCAAGACGCCTTATTAGAAGATTTATTTGCAATGTTAAAAATTGAAAGTGTTCGTGATGAATCAATTGCAACAACTGAAGCACCTTTAGGTCCAGGACCTAAAGCTGGGTTAGATAAATTCTTAGAAATTGGAACGCGTGATGGTTTTGAAACATTAAACCTTGATGGTTTAGCCGGACATATCGAATTTGGTGAGGGGGATGAAACGTTAGGTATTTTAGCTCACGTTGACGTTATGCCTGCTGGTAACGGTTGGGATACTGATCCATTCACACCAGTCGTGAAAGATGGTCGAATTTATGCTCGCGGTGCCTCAGATGATAAAGGACCAGGAATGGCTGCATATTATGGTTTAAAAATCATTCAAGAATTAGGATTACCAGTTTCTAAAAAAGTTCGATTTATTATTGGAACGGATGAAGAAAGTGGTTGGAGAGGAATGACTCATTACCTTGAAAATATGCCTGAACCTGATTTTGGATTTTCACCAGATGCATTTTTCCCAATCATTAATGGTGAAAAGGGAAATATTACTTACTTCTTAAACTTTAAAGGATCAAATGGAGATAAGGATCAATTGCTTGAATTTGATGCTGGCCTCCGTGAAAATATGGTTCCTCGCGATGCTAAAGCTGTTATTAAAACAGAAGACGGCGCTGAGATGGAAGAAGTATTTAACGATTTTATTGCTGCTAATATTGTTACAGGTAAAATGGAACGCAATAATGATATTGTGACTATCTCGATGGTAGGAAAAGCAGCCCATGCACAAGAACCTAAAAATGGAGAAAATGCCGGAACTTTCTTGGCATTATTCTTGAACCAATTTAATTTTGGTGGGGATGCTGCTAACTATCTTCGTTTGGCTGCTGATTACTTACACAGAGATTCACGTATGAACAACTTTAGTATTGCCTTCACTGATGATATCATGGGCGATTTAACGATGAATTCTGGAATTTTCACATTTAAAGCTGATAAAGGTGGACAAATTGCCTTGAATTTCCGCTTCCCTAAAGGTATGACGGAAGTAGATATTAAACGTGGTCTTGAAAATGTAACAAATGAAATGAATGTTGTAATTGAAGCAGGTAGGTTACAAGGACCTCATTACGTTTCACCAGAAGATCCTTTGGTTAAAACATTATTAGGTGTTTATACGAAACAAACTGGCGAAAAAGCTGAAGGTTTAGTCGTTGGTGGTGGGACGTATGGTCGTCTCCTAAAACGTGGTGTTGCTTTTGGTGCAATGTTCCCAGGTGTACCTGATACAATGCATCAGGCCAATGAATTTATTCCTTTAGATGACGTGCTGAAAGCTGCTGCCATATATGCTGAAGGAATATACGAATTGATCAAGTAAATAATTAATTTTATATACTTGTATGATACTAATATACATTTAGGATGGCTTTTTTTAAAAGATTTATCATCTTTAAAGTATCGTTAATATGTAATCATTTGTAAAAAATAATGTAACCTATACCCCTAATGTTGAAAAACGTTAGGGGTATTTTTATGATTAAATTTCCACTTTAATACAAAATTTAAACCGTTTAAACATAGTTAATGGGAACTAAATTGAAGACGTAAGTTAGTAAACAGTATGGTATCAGTAGAAGCGTATTTTCAGTCTTCGTCACAATATTTGAATTAAAACTTCAAAATATTATGTAAGCGATTAACATGGTGTTATAATAATTCTGGTTCAAAGTTTGTTTTTAGTTTACTATGTATCAGATTATATTCAATTTGTTCGTGGATAGAATGAAAAATAGTCACTTTTATGAGGTGGTCAAATGAAGTTAGTAGTAGATAATGTATCAAGAGGAAGTATTCTAAAAGACGTTTCTTTTTATCTCAATCAAGGAGATAAAATTGCTCTCGTTGGTTTAAATGGATCAGGAAAAACAACCATTCTGAATATTATGATGGAGTTATTAATGCCATCAACGGGGAAAATAATTAAAACTAATGTTAAATTAGCGACTGTTTTTCAAAACAATGTTCTTGATGATGATTTGACCGTTATTCAAAACTTACGTTTCAGAATTAAAAATAAAGAAAAAATAAAAAGTATTCAGGAAAAAATGAAAAACTTGAACATCAATGAGTCCTTAAAGTATTCTAGCTTATCTGGTGGGCAGAAACGTATTGTTAATTATTTAAGAGCGATTGCTGTAGAGCCGAATTGCTTACTATTAGATGAAATGTCAGCTGGAATTGATGTTGATATACGTCAATTAATTTGGAATGATCTTGATGAGTATTTAAAAGAGAATAATTGTGGTGTGTTATTTACTACTCATCTATTAAGCGAATTAGAAAATGCCAATAAAATTATTTTCGTATCAAATGGAACTGTTAAATATTTTGGAGAAATGGTTACATTTATGAATAAAATTTCAAAAGTTAAATTAATTTTGAATAAAACTGAAGATGATAGGTATTTTAATACGTCTGCAGAAGCAGTGAGATTTATTGAAGATAATCATTTGATAAATGAAAACTTTGAAATAAGAAAGGCAACCTATACTGACTTATTTAAAAATATGGAGGAAGGAATTTAAGGATGAATAAACAGTTTATTCAAAGAAACATTCTAATTTTCATAAAAGATAAAGTTGGTATCTTTTTTTCATTTTTAGGTATGGTTATAAGTCTTGTAATTTATATATTTTTTCTTCGCTCTAATTTAGTCGATTCTTTGGCTGGAATTAATCATAGTGAACAGTTTATTGATACATGGATGATTTCTGGGTTGATTTCTATTGTCTCAATGACTAGTACACTAATCGCATTTGGTCAAAAACTGGAAGATAAAAAGAATAAGAGATTAGATGATTTTATTGTTAACAGTCAAATAAAAAGTAGTACAATTAATCAATTGTATACTTTGACGTCAGTCATGGAAGGTATTGTGTCGACATTTATTTTCTCATTAATATGTTATGCGTATCTATCTCTAACTTATCATTATAATGCTTATAATGTAACATTTTTTGTAGTATTTCTATTTAATGTTTTACTAATTGTATTTTCAAGTTTACTGTTTTCATTGGTGACAGATTTTTTAAATACTACGTCTAGTTTTTCATCATTGTCAGCAATTGTTGGTACTATGTCCGGTTTTCTTTCAGGAACTTATATTGTTTATGGGGATCTTCCAGCTTTTATGCAGCATACTTTAAAATTGTGGCCTGGTTATCAAATCGCAGCTATTGCACGCTATGAAAGTATTAAAAATATCAGGATAGGAAATAACTCTATTTTGTTCTCGTCACTAGGAATTAGTTCTGATTTTTTGCAAGCTATACTTATAACGATTATATTTGGAATACTACTAATAATTATTTCAATATTTACAAATGTTTATCATAAAGATTGATTTTAATTTGAAAAAAAGAACCTTATGTTACCTATATGTTAATATCAGTTCTGCTAATTTCAAAGAGTTGATTATAAAGAAAATTAATAAATAGAGGATGAAAACAAATCAAAAAGAGATACTCGAGGGTGGCGATTAAAATATTCGTTCAATGCAACGAAATTTAAATAAAAATTATACAGCTTATTTTGGTATTCTACCTAGCGATGGTATTTATGGAACGAGAAACATATGTTTACACGCTAAAAGAAACAAAATAAATAATTTCTATGTTTCAAATATGTCAACGGGATGGAGTGGAAACTTAGGGTTCCCAATGCCTGAGGGTTGGGACTTTGATCAATTTACTGAATATACGCATGGTGGAGTTGATATTGATCAAGTCTCTTCATCAGGTAAGGATTTAGGCTGTAAGAATTTTGATGTATCGGAGGATATATCTGTAAATAAGGTGACACATCGATTTATTAAATCAGTGCAAATGTTAAATTCTTTTAAAGATATAACATTTGAAATGGGAAAAACATATGGTCCTACGGTTCTTCCAGGGATAGATGCATGGCTTACAGTTAAAGATAGTTGGAGTGTAGAGACAGGAAATTCATCTTCTCCATTTACCATTCACAATGGTAAATGGAGAGTTCTTTTCAAAATGATATAGCTGATATAATGAAGATTAAATATGGTGTTATTAATTATTTAGATACCATGGGAATAGTTAATCGTATTGCGGGTAATCTCCAAAACGGGATGTTAATAATGGGAGTTGCAACAAGGGCAGAAGAACCTTGGCAAATTGGTATGAAGATAACGTATAATGAATCATATACAGAGGGTGATGAAAGTAATAAAATATCAGATACGATTGAAATTTATTATAAGCAACCAGTGGTTAGTCCCATATATCCCGAAGTTTCGTATAATTATGTTTATGATATAGTTAGTGGATTGGAAATTGTCGGAGCATGGATTGTTATTGGTCAGCGGTTATCATGGCTGTAGCGTTTGTTGCTTCTATACCAGAATTATTAGTAGCAGCTCCAGCAGTTGCTGCTTTTGGACTTTTGGTTGATACATTGCCACAAGAATAAAGAATATAGGAGATAATATAGATGGCAATTCCAGCAATGCTAACGGTGTTATTATTTGTGTTTATGATGAATTTATATCTTACTCTTTCTATAGTAAGGATAAAAAAGTCAATAAATAATGGTAATAAAAAGATTGAGAAAGAAAAAGATAGATTAAAAGAATTTAGAGGAGATAAATAATGAGCGAGCCTAATTTATTTATTATTTTATTTGTATTATTTTTAATCTTTATCGTACAATTTGTATATTTTTTAAATATTAAAAATAAATTGCTTGAATTATCGTATGAAATAACTAAAATTAGGGAAGAATTACTAAACATAACAATTGTTAAAGTTTTGAATTTAGAAAAAAAATTAAAAGATAAAGAATAAATGTATGATAAAAAACAAGGTATTCAGATATATTTCTGATCCCCTTGTTTTTTATCTAAAGTAGGTAGACAACAAACTGAATAGTTTAGTGTCTATACTGAGTATGTAGTATAATTACTACGATAAGTTAGTCTTAAAACTTAGACATTAAACAACTACATAAATAAAGCGTAGATATGAATGTGTATCAACGTTATTTAATATATTTTTGAAGGAAAGATAGAAACTGGAATGAGAAAAGCATTAGTTAAACATTTACATTTTAATGATACAGTTGCTTATTGGACAGCACATACGATTGTTTTTATTTACCTGTAAGGAGATGAACTAATGCAAATACAACCTATTTTTTGGGCAATTATCGCGATATTAATAACAGTTTTCTTTCCTTCACGCCAATGGTTAGAACGACATCATTTAGATTATTTTATTCTTGTTACGTACGTAATAATATTAATAGTAATGGTTGTAGCCATACCTTATAGAAAAAGTACTGGCTTGAATGAGATTTATATTGTGAGTGCTTTTATCATCTATGAACTAGGCTATTTATTTATATATAAAAGATTAAAAAAATAAATTAACGTGAGAAAAAATTGTAGAAGAACATTTCTACAATTTTTTATTTGATTAGATAATTTAAAAAGCAAACTCTTTAATAATTAAGGAGTTTGCTTTTTTGTTAAACAGAGTGTATTAAATCAGGTATTGATCTACCATATTTTATTAGCTTGGTATAAATATCAGGGTCTGTATGAGGTAGGTCTTTCCTGTCTGTATATATATAATTACCGAACGGGTCTGTATAGACGATACAATATACACAGTGCCTAGACATGCCCATATCAGGTAACGGATAGCTCATCGTTATTGGTTCACTTGCTAAGGCGAGAATCCTAGGGGTACCAAAATCATTGTGGTTTTTAAAAAACTGCTTAAAATCAGGTAACACGACAGAACTTTCATTCATAGTAGGAATGATGATAACATCATGAATAACATAATTTGAATAGTTTGTAATGGTTACCTGAGGTATCCCTGTTTCAGTAGAGTAAGAACTAGCAGATGCCGTAATACGCGATGATATTTGAATAATATTTTTTTGCCTTTCATATTGTTCTTGACGCTTACTTATTTTATTGCTGTTGTGAGAAAGAAATAGCACTAAATATTGCGGCGGAGGCAGCAAAAATGGCTGGTAAAGTCGCAACGAAAGATTGTAAATAAGTCATAGTATTTTTTCTCCTTTTTAAATAGTATATGAAACATATTCATTTTATTAATTAAAAAATCCAACTCGTAAATAAATACGAATTGGATCAATATATACGGTAAATTAGATGTTAACCACACAAAAACCACATAAAAGTTGGTTAAACGATGGTATATCAATGATAACAATGCGCCTGACAGGAATCGAACCTGCACTTGGAAACCCAAACAGCGATCTGAACGCTGCGCGTCTGCCAGTTCCGCCACAAGCGCAAAATAAATTACTTTGAAAACTCAATAACAGTACCGTAGCCATGTAAAACTAAGAATCTTGGGGCAATCGTTACACGAACAGTTTGTGGTTCGAAATGAACGTTAATAATCCCGTCGCCACCTTTATTAATTGCGCGTTCTGCTAGTTCTGCTTGGACACGATCATATAAGGTATCAAAATCATCTACACGATCAATTTCATCGGCTTCTAGTACAATCTTGGCTGTCGCATTAACGATGCCTTTAATAGCATAAGAACGGTTAACATCTCCGGTTGTTAAGAACATATAAATCACTCCTTGAGTAATAGTTTAAGATAAAAATGCTAGATTGACAAGGATTAAAAAAACTAGCCTCAAGAGTTAGTCTCAACTAGGCTAGTTTTGTAGGTTACATGAAGATACGGTAGTTACGTTTATTAATTGAAATTAATTCTTTAGCCTTACTCTTTGAACTGAATTTAAGTAAATTTTTGATTAAACGTTCTAATTTTTCGTCATCTTTAGAAACTTTTTCAAAAATATCATTGTCAATCTTTATTGTTAGATCTTCCTTTTTGCTTGGAACCTTAAATGTTTTAGAAGTTTCATCGCTTGTGATGAAGTTTTTCTCAAGATCTGCTAATAAATTTTTGCTCATATGTTTTCTTCCTCCAGTTTCTTACTATATTAATCATAACACCTAGATGACTAAAATCATAGGAAATGAAAAAAGATAAAAATGTTATTAAGAGAATTAGATAATAATTTTGCTTTATAAATCTAATTTTGAAAGTATTGCAGGGATGTCGACTCCATCAGGGCTTTTTAAGATTAGCGATTGTTTATCAGTGAAATTAAATTTTTCCAATAATTTTTGATTTACTTCTTCTTGTTCGTATTTCAGCGTTTGTACATTGGTAAACTGTTCAGATTTAAAAGATTTAAGCAGGGCTTTTAATAAATGTGTCGCGATACCTTGTTGTTCTTCGTTTTTCGAAACTAATAATAGACCAATCCAAACGGATTGAACTTCAGGATAATCTGTTAAAAAATCAATCATAGCTACTAATTTATCTGCTTTGAAGAAGCCCAGTGTCCATTTTTGATCACTTTTAACTGACAACGGGATCGAAGTTAAATCAGATTTTATTTCTTCAATGGCTAAATCTTGTTTACCTTGGAGTTTTAGGTAAGTAGATTGACTTTTTTCTAATTCTAACATTTGAGTTAGATCTTTTTCGGTTAACTCTCGAACCACGTAGGGGGCACTAAAAATAGAAATCCTTTTTAATAACATACTGAAAACCTTCTTTATTTCAAATTTTGTAGGTAAAACGCTAACATCTAATACAATTTTAATGATATACTGTAACTACAAATAAAAGATATGGGGTGGCAAATATGGAACAAGAATATAAAAATATTTTAGTCCCAGTTGATGGATCAGATTCAGCTGAAAAAGCATTAAAGCGTGCAGTAGAAAGTGCTAAAGCAAACCATGCACATTTAGATATTTTAAACGTAATTGATACGCGTCAATTTTCTGTAAGTTTTTCAGGAATGATGGATGGGGGCGGTTCAATCGTCTATCAGACTTTTGAAGATACAGAAGCATATATGAATGAATTAAAAGAAGATATTGTAAAAAATGGGTTTACAGATGTTGATATTCATATTCGTTTTGGTAGTCCTAAAACAGTAATTGCCAAAGATTTTATTGAAGATCATCATTCAGATTTAATTATCATGGGTCAATCTGGCTTGAAGGCAGTGGAAAGAATGTTAATGGGTGCAGTTACAAATTACGTTACTCGTTTAGCACCTTGTGATGTCTTAGTTGTTAAATAATAAAGAGGGTTGCGTAATTTAGCAACTCTTTTATTATTTATAGGACTAACTCAGTATAAAGTAAAAATGAATTAAAAAATAGTCATATTAGATTAAAAGAGAGAAGGGGTACTGGTGGAAATAGGTTTATATTTAGTTATGGCAATTTTGATTATTTATAATGTTAAGTTGTCTCTACAATTAACTAAAGTGCGTCAAGCTAATGTTAGAACTGTGGACTCACTAGGTCCTGAAGAGACTAAAATATTAGCAGACTACGCAATTGAGAAACGAAAATGGCAAGTCCTTGGCAATGGAATGTTCTTTTTAGCTCTCGTTTGCGCTTTTATTGGAACAACAATAGAAACGAGTTATTTTGTAACACTTTATGTTGTAACAATGATTGCTGTGAATCGTTCAAGAATAAGAGTCAATAAGCTGTTATTATTAGATAATTAATGTTGCATTAAAAGTCTATATCTTAAATTAAAGAATTCACAAAAGTTAGGTATAAGTAACCTAATTTTTGAGGAACTTAATATTTGGGAAAGGCTTATTTTTTTTAAATGAATAAATGTTGTGACATGTTAGCTGATCTTAGAGAGAATTTCGTATGTGTAGTGGTGCCATCCAGATGACTAACTTTATAAAAAGTAGTTTAGCATGGTAAAACAGATTTTTTAAATTAATGGTTAATAAATAGTAAAGATTCTTACTGAGCATCAATGTTTTTAAGTAACTATGATATTCTAAAATTAAGCGAAATTCCTGGAGGGTTATTGTGAAACGATTTAAATATTATTCAATTTCCTTGTTAAAGGGATTAGCGTCTTTAATTATTCTTTTAGCAATTGGAAATTTGATAGGTCCATCTAATTGGCGGTTATTAATTAATTATTATTTAATTTTGAATTTTTTAACTTTTTATCCATATAATCTCGAGTTAAATGGATTAAATAAAAAATTAGTGCAAAAAGTTAAAATTGACGAGGTAGAGGAACCACACTCTAGACAAGAAATGAATACACGTAAAGTATCAACTGAAAATTTAACGCGCTTATTAATTTATGTCATGCAATTTGCAGGGTTAATCCTAATTGCTCCTGGTCAATTCATGTATTACTATTTAATCAAAAATTGAATTTTAATGATATCTCCACTGTTGATTAGATGACAGTGGGGATATTTTTTTAGAAAATTATTTGACAAAAGAATCAAAAACACATATAGTCATAATATCGTTAATGAGGTTAACGGAACGAATAATCGTTAATGCCATTAACTAAAAAGAGAGGGTGGATAATTTTGTTCAAAGAATTTATGTCAAAGAATAAGAGGTCAGTTGCGTATATCGCAATTGCATGTTTAATTCCAAGTTTAATTGCATATGGAACCTATAAGTTAGTTTCAAGTAAGCAACAAATGGACACAGGAAATTTAAAAGTAGCTATTATAAATAACGATGAAGAAGCATCATTTAATGGAAAATCAATTGACGTTGGTAAGGAAGTTACTAAAATTCTTAAAACCAATAAACAAGCCAAATGGGAGTTTGTTAGCGCAGAAACTGCGAAAAAACATTTAGATTCAGGCGATTATACAATGTCAGTTACATTGCCAAGTAATTTTTCAAAAAACGCAACAACTGCACTTGATGAAACGCCAAAAGTGAGTTTGTTAAAAACAAAACAATCAGATACAAATAACTATGTTTCGCAATTGATTACAAAACAGGTTGCAGAACAATTGAAATCACAAGTTTTAACTAATATCCAAAAAGCGTATGATTCTGCATTACTTGGTTCCGTTAAACAATTAGGTTCAGGTGTTAAAGAAGCCTCAACTGGTGTAAAAACGTTAAATAAAGGAACCGTTAAATTAAAAAATGGTAGTAAAGAAGTTACTAGAAATTTAAATACATTGGCAACAAGTATGGTGACCTTTGATAAAGGTAATCAGACATTAAAAACAGGATTAAATACTTATACAACTGGGGTTGATACTTTAGCTGATGGTGTAAATACCTATACAACTGGTGTAGGTACACTGGTGAATGGTAATAATCAATTAGCCTCAGGAATTAATACACTTGTTGCTAGTGCACCAACCTTATCAAATGGTGTGACTCAATATGTTGATGGGAATAAAACATTAGATGCGGGACTTTCTACGTTGCAAACTGGCGGATCTACATTAGCAGCTGGTGTAGGCACGTTAGCAACTGGTGCAACTACATTAAATTCGAACTCGAATGATTTAAATAATGGTGCGAAAACATTAGCTGCAAGTATGTCAGGTAGCCAATCGTTACCGATGGCGGTAGCAGGTTTAACAGCATATTCAACTGGTATTAAAACTGGTGTAACTCAAATTCAAACAAGATTAAAATCTCGTAGCGAAATTATTAATCATATTCCTGAAATAATTCAACAAATTAAAGATACAAAGCAAGGATCAAAAGAATTAAAAGCTGAACTTGAAGAAATTTCAGGATCAATTGAAACATTACAAGCATTACCTGGATTAGTAACAAAATTGATGGCGGCAGGGGATAAATTAACAACTGTTCAAACTCAAATGAATGCAATTAATTCAGATACAACACAAAAGATGTTTAGTTTGACATTAGCTAAAGGTCAGGCATCGACTTCTAACAAGAAGGTTCGTACGATGATTAATGACTCAACAACAATGAGCCAAAAAGAAAAAGACACTGTTTTACAACAAATCACAAAAACAGATACAGCAATAACAACTGTTGGTACAAATATAACTGGGGTAAGTAAAAATTTAACAGATACAAAAGCGATGTTAGAGGCAGTGATGAGTGATGTAGGTGGCTTAATGGCTGAATTTAAATCAACAATGGGTGATGTAGATCTTAAAGCCATGTTGGAAAAATTTGCTAAAATTTCGACACAAGCAACTGCATTATTGAGTAATACTGATACCTTGACGAGCGATTCAATGATTGGTCTTTTAGGTGATACAAAAGACTTGAGTGATCAAATTGATTCATTAGTGATAGCATCAAATGCTAATGCACAAGTTGCTGGTAAATTAAATGCTAGTGTTAATGGTGCTGGTGTTGATGTTACAAGTGAAAAAACAATTAATGCAACAATTAAGAATTCAATCATGACAGGTAGTATTAACAAATTGTCAGCTGGTATCTTAGGATATACAGCAGGAACAGGACAAGTAACTGATGGTATTAATCAATTAAATAGTAATGTACCAACTTTAATAACAGGTGTTACTGCTTTAAGAGCAGGATCGCAAAAACTTGTTACAGCAGGTGGACAACTTGAGGCAGGAACACAAACGTTAGTTTCAGGTGGTACACAATTGAAAGCAGGATCTGATAAGCTTGTTAGTGGTGGTACACAATTGACAACTGCTAGTACACAATTGACAGATGGAAGTTCGAAATTAAAAGCGGCAAGTACACAATTAACAGATGGTGATACACAATTGGCAGCTGCTAGTCCTCAATTAGTTGATGGCTCACAAAAATTAGCTGATGGGTCTAAACAAGTAACATCAGGATTGGATACAGCTAATGATGGTGTAACATTATTAAATACTAAATTAGCAGCAGGAGCATCACAGGTTGGTAATATCAATTCATCTCCAAAAAATGTGGCTCAATTCGTTGAACCTGTTAAAACAGAAACTGAAAGTGACAATCTCGCTAAAACTTTGAAAAATACATTTGCCCCATTAGTGATTGTTTTATCATTATTTGTCGGTGCAATTGTAACTCAATTAATTTTATTCAGATACCGTAAGAAGAATGAATTATCACAAAACTGGTTACAGAACCTTTTCCTAATGTTATTTATTTCTGTTATTCAAACAGCAGGAGTTCTCTTATTAACATTATTCTTTAGTGTAACAATTGAACATCCAATTAGTTTCGTAATCTTTACGTTCTTATCGGGAATAATCTTTACTCTTTTATGTGTGGTAATTGACGAACTCCTTGGAACAATGGGTATTCTCTTATCTTTAGCATTACTACTCGTACAATTAGTGATTACAGGACAAGTTATTCCAAATACGATGTTATCAAATGCTTATCAAGTATTTGCAGAGTTCTTACCTGTTACACATGTATTAAATGGCTTCACATATGCAATTAATAGCCAAGGTTCTGGTATGATTGGTTCAGTGCTTGCATTACTTGTTACAGCCGTAGTACTGGGTGTGGTTTGGACGTTTGTAAATCGTAAACAATTAACGGTATCAACTGAAAAAGAAAAATAGAGATACAGTTGATTAGATATAGTAATTAACCGCGTTTTATGCTAAATTTAACTGTAGGTAGAACATGCAGAGGAGAATTAGCAATGACAACAACTAAGTTAATGGATGACTATATTAGTATGTATTTAGGAACTTTTAAGAATGTGGAAGGATTCATTTCACAACCTACTAGTGAGTTTAATTTATCTTTTGAACAATTCTTGATTTTAAAAGATATCCATAGCACTGAAGATATAAGCATGGTTGATATCGCTAAAAAAAGAAATGTTTCAAGGAGTGCAATTGCACGCCAATTAAACGTACTAAAACAATTAAGATACATCTATCAAGAACAAGACACAGTTGATAGAAGAAGAATAAACCTACGCTTGTCTGATCAGGGTGCAAAAGTAGAACGAGTTGTGACTGAGTCAATTAAGAAACGGTTTGATACTTGGGTAAATGTTTTAGGTGAAGATAAGGCAGTTCTACTGCTTAGTTTAATGAAAGAATTCGGGCAAAAAATAATGGTAGACAGAAAATAAAATTCTGTGTACCATTTTTTGCTTGAAAGTGTTGTATGCGTTTTCTATAAGTAGTATATTAGTTTAATATACTACTTAAAAAAATAATTGTTTTTTAAGGATTAAATTAATACCAAATGAAATCATTATTGGAGGAAGAATATGACAAAAATTATTGCAATTAACGCAGGTAGTTCAAGTTTAAAATTCCAATTATTTAGCATGCCAGAGGAAACTGTTATTGCTAAAGGATTGATTGAAAGAATTGGACTTAAAGACTCAATTTTAACGATTAAATATGGTAACGGAAAAAAATATGAAGATGTATTAGATATCGACAATCATTCAGTAGGTGTACAGTTATTACTTAAATTATTGCTTCAATTGGATATTATTGCTGATTTTAATGAAATTTCCGGTGTTGGACATCGCGTTGTTGCTGGTGGTGAATATTTCAAAAAATCAACATTAGTAAATGCCGATACAATTGCAAAAATTAATGAATTATCTGAATTAGCACCATTACATAATCCAGCTAATCTTTTAGGTATCCAGGCATTTGAAGAAATCTTACCAGATGCAGTAAGTGTCGCTGTATTTGATACAGCCTTCCATCAGACGATGCCAGAAGAAAGTTACATGTACAGTGTACCTTATGAATGGTATGAAAAATATGCCGCAAGACGTTATGGTGCTCATGGGACAAGCGTTCGTTATGTCGTCTCAGAAGCCGAAAAACTAATTGATAAAGACCCTAAAGAGTTAAAATTAATTACATTACATTTAGGTGCAGGAGCATCAATTACAGCTACAGTTGGTGGTAAATCAATTGATACATCAATGGGCTTTACACCACTTGCTGGAATTACCATGGCAACACGTTCAGGTGATGTAGATGTATCGTTAGTTGCTTACATGATGAGACAATTAAAAATTACTGATATAGATGAAATGATTAATATTTTGAATCGTGAATCTGGGCTAGTTGGTATTTCAGGGATTTCTCCTGATATGCGTGATGTTAAAGCTCAATTAGGAAAAAATCCTCGTGCTGATTTAGCTGTTAAAATCTATGTTCAAAATATTATTAAATATATTGGTCAATACATTGCAGAAATGCAAGGGGTTGATGGTATTATTTTCACTGCTGGTCTTGGTGAGAATGATCGGATTGTACGTCGTCGCGTTATTGAACATTTAGCATATTTAGGTGTTGGCTTTGATGCTGAAAATAACGAAAAAATGGGTGAACAGGTTATGCTTAGCACGCCAGAGTCTGCCGTTAAGATTTTTGCGATACCTACTGATGAAGAATTAGTTATTGCACGCGATGTTCAATCATTAATGTAAAAATAACCATTTAAAATAGTAGCTTAAAATAAGAGGGATATCACATTGTGATGTCTTTTTTATTTTGTAACATAACGGTAATATTTAAAGGGTTAACAAGTTATTAAAAAAGTGTTAAATTAGACATTATAAATTATTATTACTGACAACAAGTTGTTGTCATCATTCGGAGGCGTAACTTAATGAGTAGGTGTAAACTTGATATTATGAGTGAGTATCAAGCAGCGATGCAAAAACTTGCTGATCTTAGAAGTAACATTGGAAACAGACAACAATCATCAATTCGAGATAGCTTTTTCCAAGAGGAAAAATCGCTTGAAAGAGAATGTTCTGAACTGAATATTCTATTAGAAGCTATCGATGTTGCGGAAGATTAATCCTACTTTTTGAGAAATAAAAGTAGTAAAAAACGATTAAATTCATAATTGAATTTAATCGTTTTTTTTGTTCCTATTTAAATTAATTAGTTTGTAGATTCCGAAGAACGAAACGATTAATAAGATGATACCAACTACTGTAGCAAAAATATCAACTGTTGCTGCAACTTCCGCCCAAGCATTCCCAGCAAATGCCCCAAGATAAATGAGGACAGTATTCCAAATTAATGTTCCAAAAAAGGTTAATGGAATAAAAAAACGTAATTTACATTTCGTAATTCCAGCGGGAATAGAAATTAAACTTCGAACAATGGGAACAAAACGGCCTATGAAAATAGCACGATTTTCATATTTTACAAAAAATTCAGTCGCTTTTTCAATATGGATAGGTTTTAGACCAAGCCAAGAACCATACTTACTGGCGAAAAATTGATTTAAACGTTCTGTACTTAAAAAGCGACCGATCGAATATAAGATTAAAGCCCCGATAGTCGCCCCAATAGTGGCAGAAATAATTAAACCAATTGGTGTAAGAGAACTTGAGAGCGTCATAAAACCTGCAAATGTTAAAATGATTTCAGAAGGAATTGGTGGGAAAATGTTTTCAATGGTGATCAGTAACGCAACACCTAGATAGCCATGTTGGCCGATTAAGTCAATTATGGTTTCTTGCATTTAGGCACCCCTTTTATTTAATAATTAAAGCATATCATGAGCCAAAGAAATAAAGTAATGAAAAAGGATTAGCTTAATAAAAATTAAATAATTTTCGTATTCAGAGTTAAATTTGGTACAATTGAAGAAAGAATAAGACGATTTAAGGTGGTAAAAATGAAAATTGAAGAATTACACAAGGTAGAATTAGATTTAATCCGGGAAGTCGTTGAAATTTGTCAAAAAAATAATATAAAGTATTTTATGATTGGTGGCAGTTTATTAGGTGCGGTCAGACATCAAGGGTTTATTCCATGGGATGATGATGTCGATATTGGAATGGTAAGGGATGACTACGATCGATTCTTACAAATCGCTCCCCAAGAGATTAGCCAGCCTTATTATTTTCTACAAACTGATCAAAGTGATCCAAACTATGCATTTGGATATGCAAAACTACTTGATGAATCTATTCATGTTGAAGAGAAAAGAAATATTAATGACGCTAGAAAAGGTGTTTTTGTAGATATTTTTCCTTTTGATAAAGTCCCAACAGGTGATGTCGAACGATCTATTCAACAATCAAAATATCGATATCTTAACGCGAAAATTCTTTTATTGAGCAATTATCGTTTAATGGATACTGAAATTAACGCAAAGATTAGAAAATTACAACCTGATCAAAGTCGTAAAACCAAAGAGTATAAAGAAAAAAGAGACGAACTAGTAAGAACCTATAATCAAGATGACACCATTTCAGAATATAAAAATTTAGCTTCACAATACTCATATGAAAAAGAATTACTATCAGAAAAGGAATTAGCAGCCGTGATTCAAGTTCCTTTTGAGAACCTTACGGTAACTATTTTAAGGGCATATGATGCAATTTTAAGCCGTTTATATGGTGATTATTTACAATTACCGCCTGAAAGTAAACAGATTGAAAAGCATATTGAAAAAGTGACTATTTTAGATCGAAATGATTTTACTTTTGATAATGAAATTGATTGATTTTATGACGTAAATGAGATACGTTTAAAGATGACAAATGGAGGTGCTTTCATATGGATAGAAAATCAATTATTGACGAGCGGTTGCTTAACCGGGAATTTACAATTGACAGTAAAAATATTCATGGCACGGTCGAGTTTTTTGGTATCTACTATCATTATTTTAGTGATGAAACATTAGTAAGTGGAGATGTTGTTCGAATCATTAAAACACATGTTGAAGGGTTAGACGTTAAAAAAATATAAAGGTGGTTAAATTATTATGTTGGGACTTTTAGTCGTTATTATTATTGTTATATTATTGGTCATGATTTTACCAGCAACTATCCGAATTATTAGACAACCGCATCAAGGTGTTGTTATAACTTTAGGAAAATATGAAACAACATTAGCTCCAGGCTTACATTTTATTAAACCATTTATTTCTTCAGTAATTCGTGTTAGTACGGCACAACAACCTTTAGATCTTGATAAACAAGTTGTGATTACAAAAGATAATGCTGAAATTGAAGTTAAAATTTCATTGAAGTATCACGTTACTGACATCCAAGATTTTGTGTTTAAAAATGAAGACTCTGTTCGTAGTATGATTCAAGATACACGTGCCTCTTTGCGTGGCATCATTGGTAATAAAATGTTAGATGAAGTTTTGAATGGAACGCAAGAAATTAATCGCGGTTTGTTTGGCGAAATTTCTAATGTGACAGCTGGTTATGGATTAAATGTTGATCGAATTAATATTGATACAGTAAAACCTTCAGTTGAAATTCAAGATTCAATGAATAAGTTATTGAAAGCCGCTAGAAATCGTGATGCTACTGTTGCTGAAGCAGAAGGTTACAGTAAATCAGTTGCACTAAAAAATAAAGCTGATAATGATGCATGGGTTAATTCAGCCCAAGCAAAGGCTGAAGCAGTTAAAAAGACGGCCGATGCTGAAGCATACCGAATAGATGCAGTTAATTTATCATTAAATAAAGTTGGTAATGGTTATTTTGTTAGCCAAAATATTGAGGCTTTTAAAGAATTGGCCAAGAGTGACGCAAATACAGTTGTTATGCCAAGTAATGCGATAGATAGCTTAGGTCAAATTCCAGCAATTAATGCATTATTAAAACCAGAAGCTAAATAAAACTTTCAAGAGGTTATTCCTTGGAAGTTTTTTTACTAGGAATGAGAGTGGTTAATTTGAAAATTATTATTGATGGGGATGCGTCTCCTGTGAAAAATGAAGTTATAGCTGAAGCCGAACTACGGAATATCAGTGTGTTGCTAATTACAAGTACGCCACATTTCTCAACTAAAAAGTATCCTGAAAATGTTTCGGTTAGCTATGTTGATCAAGGTCCAGATGCGGCAGATTATAGAATTGTAAAGTTAGCTGAAAAATCAGATGTTGTGATTACACAAGATTACGGACTAGCTTCTCTTTTATTACCAAAAGGTGTGATTGTGATGCATCATAAAGGATTTGAATATACAGATACCAATATCGATAGTATGTTGGATTCAAGATATTTAAGTGCAATGGCAAGGAAATCAGGTCAACGTACGAAGGGTCCAAGCGCCTTTTCAAACCAGGATAGGGCTAACTTTAAAAAAGCATTTATTTTATTATTGAATGAAAAAGGAATTAAATAAATATAAAGAAAAGAAGGGTCTTATTTGCGATCGTTAACATCGGGTAATCCAGCAAAATTAATTTTTATGTTTACTATACCATTATTGGTTGGTAATTTATTTCAACAATTATATAGTATTTCTGATACGTTGATTGTTGGACAAACTTTAGGCGTGGATGCACTAGCTGCAGTTGGTTCGACCGGGAGTATTCAATTTTTGATTATTGGATTTGCACAAGGGTTAACTGCAGGTTTATCTATTATTACGGCACAACGATTTGGGGCAAAAGATTATCGTGGTGTTAGAAAAAGCTTTGCAGTGGGACTTTTGATTAGTCTAATTGCAACGGTAATTTTAACAGCGGTTAGTTTGTTTTTTGTAAAAGATATTTTAACACTTATGAAGACACCACCAGAAATATTTGATGATGCACAAACTTTTATTAGTATCATTTTTGGTGGAATATTTGCTTCAATGGCATTTAATATTTTATCTAATATTATTAGGGCGCTAGGGGATAGTCGCACGCCATTATACTTTTTAATTTTTGCCAGCATTATTAATGTTGGTTTAGAATTATTATTTATTTTGGTATTTCATTGGGGAGTTGCTGGCGCTGGTATTGCAACTATTATTGCGCAATCATGTTCCGTTGTATTCTGTTTAATTTACATTTATCGAAAAATTCCCGTCTTACATATTGGTCGACACCATTTTAGAGAAATCACGATGAAAGATGTTAACCAACACCTTTATGTGGCTCTACCAATGGCCTTTCAAGCTTCAATAATTGCGATTGGTGCAATTATGCTACAGTCAGCTTTAAACGGTTTAGGAACGACAGCAGTTGCCAGTACCACGGCAGCGTCTAAGATTGATCAATTATCAACACAACCAATGATGTCATTTGGAATTGGGATGGCAACTTTTACTGCCCAAAATTATGGCGCAAAAAAATATGGTCGTGTTTTAGATGGTGTAAAAAAGTGTCTATTAATGTCTGGAACATTCAGTATCGTTGCAAGTCTTTTAGTTATTTTATTTGGACAACAATTAGTTACACTGTTTGTTGGAAATAATGCACCAAAAGTTGTTGCATTATCGCAGGTTTATTTTAATATTAATGGGTCATTTTACTTACTTTTGTCAGTACTGTTTGTCATTAGATACACGTTACAGGGACTGGGACAAAGCATCGTACCAACAGTTGCTGGAGTTGTAGAATTACTGATGAGATCATTTGCAGCTATCTTTTTAGCTGGTGCTTTTGGGTATGCAGGAGCTTGTTTTGCAAATCCATTAGCCTGGGGTGGGTCATGTATTGTACTGATTTATTCATATATGAAGGCTGTACAAAATTTGAGACGTTTAGATTTTGAACAAAAGGCTGAAAATAAACATGCTTAATTAGTTATGACAAAAGTACGGAAATATGCTATACTAATCAACGTTCTGCGGGCGTAGTTTAGTGGTAAAATTCCAGCTTCCCAAGCTGATGTCGCGAGTTCGATTCTCGTCGCCCGCTTAAAAATGAATAAGATAATTATATTGAAACCAAGATATTTAATCTTGGTTTTTTTTTGTAAATTTTAACTGACTAAATAGAATATAATTAGTCAAAATGATTGCAATTAAGCGTTATTTTTGCTAAGTTTAGTAACTGATATTAGTTTTTTTGTATAAAAAAACATGGAACTGGACAGAATTGAGGGGGAAAAAAGTGGATATTTTATTAAAACATGCTAAAAAGTATCGGGTAGATATTTTTTGGGCAGTCGTCATGGTGGTTATCATGGCAATTTCAACATTGTGGCAACCTAAATTGTTACAAAAAGTAATTGATGCTATTTTAAAGGACCAGGGTGATAAAATCACGACACTTGGTTTGTACTTGATTGGAGTTGCTGTTATTGGATTGTTGGCAGGTGTTGTGAATACAATTCTATCAGCAAAAGTAGCACAATCAATGAGTGCAGATATTCGTGAAACTGCTTTTAGAAAGATTCAAACATTTTCTTTCAGTAATATTGAACGATTCCAAGCAGGGAATATTGTGGTTCGTTTAACCAATGATATTACCCAAATTCAAACGTTAATTATGACAATTTTACAGACATTAATTCGAGTGCCCATTTTATTTATCGGTGCATTCATTTTAGCTATGAATACAATTGCGGATTTATGGTGGATTATTGTTATTTTAATTGTCTGCGTGTTAGGTATTTCAATGTTAACTTTCGGTCGCATGGGACGCCATTTTGGGTTAATGCAAGGCTTAATTGATCGAGTAAATGAGTTAGCCAAAGAAAACTTGATGGGTGTGCGTGTTGTTAAGTCATTTAATCAAGAAAAAAATGAAGAAAAACGTTTCGATAAGGTTTCAGATGATTTAAATGCACAAAATATCTATGTTGGAACTCTATTTGCTGTTTTAATTCCAGCATTTACATTAATTGGAAATATGGCTGTCGTTGCCGCAATTTATTTTGTAGGTGATTTAGCTAAAGCAGATCCAAGTACAGTTACAGCTATTACTTCGTTTGTTAATTATTTAATGCAAATCATGTTTGCCATTATTATTGGTGGAATGATGATGACGTTTAGTGCTCGTGCAATGGTTTCAATTAAACGACTACGCGAAATTTTAGATGAAGAACCAGATATTTATTACCAAGATGTTCCAGAGGAAGATTTATCGGGATCTGTTAGTTTTGAAGATGTCTCATTCTCATATGAAGGCGATGATAAACCAACACTTAAACATGTTAGTTTTGATGTTAAACCTGGAGAAATGATAGGAATTGTTGGTGCAACTGGTTCAGGTAAATCAACTTTAGCCCAAATGATTCCACGATTATTTGATCCCCAAGAAGGAATGATCAAAGTTGGTGGTGAGAATTTAAAGGATGTTAATGAAAAATCGCTTCGTAAAACAGTAGCATTTGTTTTACAAAAGGCTATCCTATTTTCTGGCACAATCGCAGACAACTTACGTCAAGGTAAAGAAGATGCCAACGAGAAAGATATGGATATGGCCAGTCAAATCGCTCAGGCATCAGAATTTATTAATCGATTACCAGAACGTTATGATGCAGAGGTTGAAGAACGTTCAGCTAACTTCTCAGGTGGTCAAAAACAACGTTTATCAATTACGCGTGGTGTTATTGGTAAACCTAAAATCTTAATTTTAGATGATTCAACATCAGCACTTGATGCTCAATCAGAAAAATTAGTCCAAAAAGCATTAAATAATGAATTGAAAGAGACAACAACATTTGTTATTGCCGAAAAAATCTCATCTGTGATTAATGCGGATCGTATTTTTGTTATGGATGACGGTAAATTAGTTGGCGAGGGGACACATAAAGATCTCGTTGAAAATAGTCAAATTTATCAAGAAATTTATAACACTCAAAAAGGAAAGGAGACTGTCTAATGAAAGATATGAATAGATCGATGGCATTCTTCTTCCACTACTTGAAAAGCTATAAATTAGGTTTTACAGTTATGACTGTTGCAATTATTGCATCGACATACTTCCAGGTAAAAGCACCTGTGTATATGGGAAAAGCAATTACGGCATTGGCAGACTACGTAATTGGTTTAACAAAAGGAGTGAGTGATAAAGGAAATTTTGTTAGCTCATTGTGGATGTTATTCTTATTTTATATTTTTTCAATTGTAGCAATGTTTTTCTCAAATATTATTGTCACGTTCATTACAGGAAACTCGACAAATAGAATGCGAAAAGGGCTATTTGGAAAATTACAAAAAATGACAATTCGATTCTTTGATTCACATAAAGATGGGGATATTTTAAGTCGTTTTACAAGTGATTTGGATAATATTTCGAACGCAATGAATCAAGCCTTAGGACAAATTATGAGTAATATTGCTCTAATGATTGGGATTATCATTATGATGTTTCAACAGAATGTTCAGCTTGCCTGGGTTACGATTGCTTCAACGCCTATCGCGTTACTTCTTGCGGTCATTTTAATTTCTAAAACACGTAAGTATGTTGATATACAACAAAAAGAAGTTGGAAAATTAAATGGCTATATTAATGAAAAAATTAGTGGTCAAAAAATTGTAATTACTAACGGGCTTCAAAAAGAAGCTATTGATGGTTTCTTGCCATATAACGAAAATGTTCGTAAAGCAACGTTTAAAGGACAAGTCTATTCAGGGATGCTTTTCCCAGTTATGAATGGCCTCTCGTTGGTTAATACAGCCATTGTTATCTTCTTTGGTAGCTGGTTAGCACTGAACGGTGATATGGGCCGTACAACGGCTTTAGGACTAGTTGTCGTGTTTGTTCAATACTCACAACAATTTTACCAACCAATATCACAAATTTCTTCATTGTATAGTATGTTCCAACTTGCTATTACAGGTGCTAGTCGACTGAATGAAATGTTTGATGAACCAGATGAGGTCAACTCAACTGATAAGCAAAAATTAACGGGTCTAACAAATGGTGTTAAGTTAAGAAATGTTAATTTTGGTTATAATGCTAATAAAGAAATTTTACATGATGTATCAATTAATGTTGATAAAGGTGAAATGGTAGCTTTAGTCGGACCAACTGGTTCAGGTAAAACAACAATTATGAATTTATTGAATCGATTCTATGATGTTACAGGTGGTTCAGTTGAATTTGATGGCGTAAATGTTAAGGATCTTGAACTTCAAAGTCTTCGTGATCATGTTGGGATAGTTCTTCAAGAAAGTGTATTATTCTCAGGAACAATTCGTGATAATATTGTCTTTGGTAAACCTGAAGCATCAGATGAAGATATGATTTCTGCCGCTAAGCAAGCTAATATTCATGATTTTATTATGAGTCAAGAAAATGGCTATGACACGACAGTATCGGATGAAAACTCTGTGTTTTCAACTGGCCAAAAACAATTAATTAGTATCGCAAGAACAATTTTAACTAATCCTACGTTATTAATTTTGGATGAAGCGACTTCTAATGTTGATACAGTGACAGAAGCTAAAATTCAAAAAGCAATGGATACAGTTATTCAAGGGCGTACTAGTTTTGTAATCGCACATCGCTTGAAAACAATATTAGATGCTGATAAAATTGTTGTTCTGAAGGACGGTAAGGTTATTGAACAAGGTAACCATCAAGAATTATTGGATCAAAAAGGATTCTATTCTGAACTTTATAATAATCAATTTGTATTTGAATAAAACAGTGAAAAAATCTTTCAAGAATACTTTATATAAAGTATTCTTGAAAGATTTTTTATTTTAAATTAAGATATAAAGTAACAAAAAAAACAAAAAATAAATATATTTAATTGTAATTTTATATCATTCAAGGTATGATGTAACCAGTTAATGATAACGCTTTCTTTTATGAATGGAGGAGATATTATGTTGGGTTTTTCAATTTATTTAGGTGATAAGATTGACGATGATACAAAAAAATATATTGAAGTAATGCGTAAATCAGGATTTAAGGGTATTTTTACTTCATTACATATTCCTGAAGAAGATAGAAAAAAAACTATTGATGAATTAAAAACTTTGGGGAATTTATGTCTTGAAAATAACTTGAAATTAATGGTTGATATTTCAGAAAAAAGTTTAAAATTATTGGAATTTGATTTGAAAACTGCTGGAATTACTGGTTTAAGAATTGATTATGGGATTAGTATGGAAAAAATAGCTGAATTATCAAATAATATAGATATTGGATTAAATGCTAGTACGATTTCAGAGCTGGATATTAAGCAACTAGTTGATAATCATGCAAATTTTAAGAATATTGAAGCATGGCATAATTATTATCCTCGACCAGATACGGGATTAGATGACGAATGGTTAAAAAATAAGAATCATTGGTTAAAAAAATCAGGATTTACTACGATGGCGTTTGTGGCAGGAGATAAAATATTTAGAGGGCCAATTGGAAAGGGATTACCAACATTAGAAAAACATCGAAATTACAATGTATTGGCTGCAATGATAGATTTAATTGAGAATAATTATACTGATGACGTTTATATCGGTGATCCGCGAGTTTCACAAAGAACAATTAGTAAGATAGTTAACTATTTTACTAATCAAAGTATAGAAATAGATATTGAAAGTAGTTCGCATGAACTTGATAATATAGCATGGCATAATCGTGCTGACGTGGCTAGGGATGTTGTAAGGTTAGAAGAAAGTCGGATAAGAAATCAATTCACTATTGAACCAATAAATAATGAAGATGCTCGAACGAGAGGTACTATAACGCAAGATAATATGTTATATGGGAGATATACTGGAGAAATACAGATAGTGAAAAATAATTTACCAATTGATAAAAAAGTAAACCAAATTGGTACAGTTAAAAGGACAGACTTGGATTTAATTGACTATATAGGAGCAAAACAAAAAATAATATTTAATAATACAATTATAAAAGAGGGATAAAATATGGATATTACAAAATTAGTAACGGAAACTAGAAATGAACAAACTATGAATTTAGATGAGTTAAAATGTTCTGAAGTTGCAAGAATAATGAATGAAGCCGATATGACAGTTCCTAAAAGCGTAGAAAAAGAGTTATCGCAAATTAATGAAGCAGTTAGTAAAATTATTGAATCATTTAATAGTGGAGGCCGTTTAATTTATATGGGTGCAGGAACTAGTGGTAGATTAGGTGTCTTAGATGCTGCTGAATGTGTACCAACATTTGGAACAAATCCTAGCATGGTGCAAGGATTGATTGCTGGTGGTATGAAAGCAATGACTGTGGCAGTTGAAGGTGCCGAAGATTCAAACGAATTGGGTAAGTTGGATTTGGAAAATATTTGTTTAACAAAATTAGATACAGTAGTTGGAATTGCAGCAAGTGGTAGAACACCATATGTTATTGGGGGTCTTGACTACGCTAAACATCTTGGTGCGAACACAATAAGTCTGGCTTGCAATAAGGAATCAATTATTGGACGGCATGCTGATACGGCTATTGAGATTGAAGTGGGACCAGAGATATTGACTGGGTCTACTCGTTTAAAATCAGGAACGGCACAAAAATTAGTATTAAATATGTTGTCGACAATTTCGATGATTGGAATTGGAAAAATATATAAAAATTTAATGGTCGATGTTAGACCAACGAATGAAAAATTAGTTGAAAGATCAAAGCATATTATTATGGATGCAACTGGAGTAAGTTATGAACAAGCAAAATTAACATTTGAATTAGCTGAACATGATGTCAAACTTGCAATAGTTATGATTCTAACGGATAACGATTTGAATCAAGCTAAAGAAAAATTAAAGAAGGCTCATGGTTTTGTTAGGGAAGCAATCAAATAAAATATTTGGAGGGGTTAAATTATGGCAGACAAAAAAATCGAAAAAATTGCAAATGAAATTTATGATAATGTAGGGGGGCCAGACAATGTTGAAAAATTAATTCATTGTATGACTCGAGTTAGGATGACAATTAGGGATGAAGATAAAGTAGATATTGAAAAATTGAAAAATATCGATGGTGTCATGGGTGTTGTTGAAGATGATACTTTGCAAGTGGTAGTTGGACCTGGTACAGTCAACAAAGTTGCAGATGAAATGGTAAGACAAGTAGGGGTTAAATTAGGCGAACCTTTCCCTTTGAAGAACGTAGTACAATCAACTCAAATGACTGATAAAGAATTGGTTGAGAGCAAAGCTGCTAAAGTAAAAGCAGAACATAAAGCTAAACAAAAGCAAACGCCAATAAAAAAGGTGCTTAAAGCAATTTCAAATATCTTTGTTCCACTAATTCCTGTATTTGTTGGAGCAGGATTGATTGGTGGATTGGCTGCTGTCCTTGGAAATATGATGGTTGCAGGGGATTTAAGTTCGAGCTGGACAGATTTTATTGCAGTTTTAAATGTTATTAAAAATGGTGTTTTCAGTTATTTAGTTATCTATGTAGGGATAAATAGTGCCAGTGAATTTGGTGCCACTCCAGGACTTGGTGGTGTTATCGGCGCTGTCACTTTGCTGAGTGGGGTAACCCCTGAAGCACCTCTCCATAATATCTTTAACGGTCAGGCACTAAGTGCTGGACAGGGTGGAATTATTGGTGTTATTTTTGCAGTGTGGGTATTAGCTATTTTAGAAAAAAGATTGCATAAATGGATTCCGGATTCTTTAGATATTATTATAACACCGACAATATCATTATTTGTTATTGGAATGATGACAATTTTCTTAGTAATGCCAGTTGCTGGGGTTGTTTCGAATTCTTTAGTTACATCAATTAACTGGGTCTTAGAAGTTGGTGGTGCATTTTCTGGTTTTGTTTTAGGGACTTTTTTCTTACCAATGGTAATGTTAGGATTACATCAAATTTTAACACCTATTCATCTTGAAATGATTGCTAAGTCTGGATCAACATTATTATTGCCAATTTTAGCAATGGCAGGAGCTGGACAAGTAGGGGCAGCAATTGCATTATGGGTTCGTTGTCGTAAAAATAAAAAATTAACAAATTTAATTAAAGGCGCTCTACCAGTCGGATTTCTAGGAATTGGGGAACCATTAATTTATGGGGTTATACTACCTTTAGGACGACCAATGATTACTGCTTGTCTTGGTGGCGGAATCGGTGGAGCGGTGATTGGTGGGATTGGTCATATTGGATCTATTGCAATAGGACCTTCTGGGGTAGCATTGATACCTTTAATAAGTAATGGACACTGGATTGGGTATATTCTTGGATTGCTTGCGGCATATGCGGGCGGATTTATTTTAACATTCTTTTTTGGTATTCCAAAAGATGCTATGATTGAGACAGAAGCATAAGACATACCATAAAAAGAGGTAAGAAGTATGGGTAATTATTTGTACACAATACAAGCAAATATGGATAAATACACAAAGGTAGAGCGAAAAATAGCACGGTTTATTTTAGAGCACCCTCAGAAAGTAATAAGAATGAGTACACAGAGTATGGCAGAGGTGGTAGGTGTCAGCACTGCAGCAATAACGCGATTTGGAAAAAGTATTAGTGATACTGGTTTTCCAGGATTAAAATTAGAATTATCAGCAGAAATCCAAGATGATAAATCAATGCTCGAGGAAATTAATCCTAAAGATGATTTAGTGACGACACAACAAAAATTAACCATGCGGATACAACATACGATTGAGGAATCAAATAAAACATTAGATGAGGAAGTCGTTAATGCTGCGAAGGTTATTGCAGAGTCAAAAATAATCTATGCGTATGGAATTGGAGCATCAGAAATTGTAGCTAAAGATTTCCAACAAAAATTTATTCGAGTTGGTAAGTCTGTTATAGAAACACTTGATACACATCTAATTGCCGTTGGATTATCGCAACTAAAAGAAGGAACAACTTTATTCTTGATATCAAATTCAGGGGAAAATACGGATGCAATTAAGTTAGCAAATCTTGCAAATCGACAAAAAATAAAAGTTATCGTTTTAACACATAATAAAAAAAGTACATTGGCCAAATTAGCTAATATTATTTTAGAACATGACGATAGTGAAGAAAATAAAAAATTCAGAAGTGCAGCGACTACTTCTTTAATTGCTCAATTATATGCAGTCGATCTTGTGTATTATTCTTTTGTATCAATTCATTTTGATGATAATGTTACAAGATTGACAGATTCAAGGGATGTCGTAAAGAAATATTTCACCAAAAGCAAACCTAAATTCTAAAAACACTATCTTTTATAATATTAATTTGTTACAATCAAACTATAAATTCGATGATAAAAGCTAGTAAACTAATTAATTTTAAAGCAAGTCTAGGTTGATGGAAGCTAGATAAAAGCGTTAGTTGAATCGTACTTTTTAGAAATAACTGAATATTTTGAGTGGATATTAATCAATTAGAGTGGTACCGCGGGAATTCTCGTCTCTTACATAATTATTTGTAAGGGGCTTTTTTTATACAATTTTAGGAGGAATGGATAATGAATTATAAACAACAAGTTGCACAAGCATTGGTTGCTATCGTTGATGGAAACCTTACTGAAGAAGAAATTATTGCCAAAATTGAAATACCAAAAAGTTCTGATATGGGGGATTATGCATTTCCAGCTTTTGCATTAGCTAAAGCATTTAGAAAAGCACCTCAGATGATTGCTAAAGACTTAGTAGAGAAAATTGATCAAAGTCAATTTGAGTCAGTTGCTGCAGTTGGGCCATATGTTAACTTTTTCTTGAATAAGGCTGCATTTAGTCAAGATATTATTGAACAAGTGCTTTCAAATGGCAGTGAGTATGGCGCATCTGATATTGGTCATGATGGTAACGTACCAATTGATATGTCATCACCCAATATTGCTAAACCTATTTCAATGGGACATTTACGTTCAACTGTGATTGGTAATTCAATTGCAAACATCTTGGCTAAAATTAATTATAATCCAATTAAAATTAATCATTTAGGCGATTGGGGAACTCAATTTGGTAAGTTAATTACTGCTTATAAATTATGGGGTAGTGAAGCAGAAGTTAAAGCTGATCCTATCAATAAATTACTTGAATACTACGTTCGTTTCCATAAAGAAGCAGAAGAAAATCCAGAGTTAGATGTTGCAGCTCGTGCATGGTTTAAAAAGCTCGAGGATGGCGATGAAGAAGCAATCGAACTTTGGACTTGGTTCCGTGCAGAATCATTATCAGCTTTCAATAAAATTTATGATATGCTGGGTGTCCAATTTGATTCATTTAAAGGGGAAGCCTTTTATAATGATAAAATGGGCGAAGTTGTGACAATGTTAAAAGATAAAAATTTGTTAAAAGAAAGCCAAGGCGCAGAAATTGTTGATCTTGAAAAATACGATTTAAACCCTGCCTTGATTCAAAAAACAGATGGGGCAACTTTATATATTACTCGTGATTTAGCTGCTGCTATTTACCGTAAACGGACGTATAATTTTGTACAGTCATTGTATGTTGTCGGAAATGAACAAGCTAACCATTTTAGACAATTAAAGGCTGTGTTAAAGGAAATGGGTAATGATTGGTCAGATGATATGCACCACATTCCATTTGGCTTAATCACACAAGGTGGTAAGAAATTATCGACTCGTTCAGGACGTGTTATTTTACTTGAAGAAGTTTTAGATGATGCTACAAGCCTTGCTAAAAAACAAATTCAAGATAAAAATCCTGACCTACCAAATGCTGAACAAGTTGCTAAAGATGTTGGTGTTGGGGCTGTTATTTTCCATGATTTAAAGAATGAACGTATGAATAATTTTGATTTTGTTTTAGAAGAAGTTGTTCGTTTTGAAGGTGAAACAGGTCCCTATGTCCAATATTCAAATGCTAGAGCACAAAGTATTATTCGTAAAGCGGGTGATGTTTCAATTAGTGAAAGTAACAATGAACTTTCTGATCCTGCTGCATGGGATACAATTAAGTTACTTGGTGACTTCCCTAAAATAATTAAACGTGCAGCTAAAGAATATGAACCATCAGTAATTGCTAAATACGCTATTCATTTATCAAGAGCATTTAATAAATACTATGCAAATTCAAAGATATTAGTTGAAGATGATCAAAAATTAGCTCGTTTAGCACTCGTTCAAAGTGTGAGCGTCGTTTTAACAGAATCATTAAGATTATTAGGCGTAAATGCACCAAAAGAAATGTAATTAATAAAAAAGTTGACTTAATTGTTAACTTTTTTATTTTATCTAAATATTGTTAGATGTACTTTTTAACGATGATTGTGCGTTTGAACACAAAATGGATGTGCGAATACGACCAGTTTATTTTTATCATTTTGGTACTGTTAGATTAATGATTTAGAGCTATCAGTGAATCAAAAAAATAAACCAGGGTCTCCAAAATCCGAAAAAATAAATCGACATTCTATATTTAATCTGATAGTGTTGATAGTTATATATCATAAATATAGGTATTAAGGGAGTAAAGGGATGATTACAGAAAAAGAAAGACAAAGGTATCGATCAGAATTTTCTGACCATGAGTTGTTTGGTTGTTTAAGTGAGGATGAACAAGGAGCTTGTTTTGAACAAATTACATTTAAAAGATTTCTAAAAGGAAATACTATTTTTGATATGAATGATAAACGTGATTTTATTTATGTTGTCTTGGATGGATTAGTTAAAATTGAACGTGGTGATCGAGCTGGTATTTTTCAAAATTATATGTATGTTACATCGAAACAAATATTTCCAATTGGTGGAATGTTACAGAGTGAATATTATACTGTTTCAAGTCGTGCTGCTACACTAGCGACGGTCGCTAAGATTCCTGTTGAACTTATTGAGAATTTAATCAAAACACATTATGAAGTTTCTGCGTACTTATTTGGGCAAATTGATAATATTTTAAATTGTTCAGAAGTGTTAAGGTTAAGAACCGTATGTAGTAATACAACAACCCGGATAACACAAGTGTTACAGTATTTAAGTGAGAATCTAGCCGATAAACATGGTGAGAATAGTCTGCGAATCCCATATGTGATTACACATGAAGATATTGCGACGATTAGTGGAACGCGGCGTGAAACCGTTGGACGAGTTATTCAGAAATTAGTGTTAGATGGTTATATTATTAGAGATTCAGGTATGCTTATATTTGAATCAAAATTCAATAAAATGAATAAAATCGTCCTAAATTAAGCGTATTATTTCAGTATTCATATTTCTTTTGCTATACTAAGAATAAATACTCATTCAAAGAGGGATTCTTATGAAGAAAGAGATACGTCAAGCTAAAATTGAACAGTTAATTAATAAAAAAGTAATTGCAACGCAGGATGATTTGATTTCAGAATTGGAACATGTGAATATTAAGGCGACTCAAGCGACTATTTCTAGAGATATTCGTGAAATGAAAATTGTTAAAGCTCAAGATGAACAAGGTGATTTGAGATACGCAATTTTTAAGTCAGGTAATTTAAGTGAAGAAGTTCATTTATTTGAAATTATTTTTGAAGTCGTTACTAATATTACTAAAATCCAATTTATGAATGTTGTTAAAACGATTCCAAGTAACGGTAATTTACTGGCAGCAATTATCGATGATTTTGGCTTCCCGGATATTGTTGGAACTGTTGCGGGACATGATACAATTATGATTATTAGTTCAGATGAGCAGGCCGCACAACGTGTCTATGATATTTTTACTGAACACGCAAATCCAGATAATTTAATTTAAAATACTGTGAGACTAAGGAGTAGATAACATCTACATTTCTTAGTCTTTTTTTAAATATTTAAAAATATCATAATAAAAAGGCTAATTTACTTTTTATAATATTGCTATGGTAAAATAATAAATGATATTAAGATTAAATATGGGGACAACTAATGAAAAATGAAAATAAAAGAACTAAAAATGAAAATTGGTTTGTAATACATCTAATTCAATTTAAAAATTGGTTTCGACAGGGATGGAAATTTGTGCATGGTTGGAAATGGTTGACTATTTTTATTTTAGCAATTATTTTAGGTTCGAGTGCGTATTTAACTTATGTAGCCAAAACAACAAATGTTAGTGGGTTAAAAGCTGCTTTACAACAATCAACTGAGGTTTTTGATAAAGATGGCGATAAAGCAGGATCGTTATACTCTCAAAAGGGTACTTACGTTTCATTAAATAAGATTTCACCCAATATTCAAAATGCTGTACTGTCATCAGAAGATCGTAATTTTTATCATGAATATGGATTTTCAATCAAAGGGATGGCACGTTCTGTGGTTTCATTGGTTAAAAATCGATTAACTGGAAGTAGTGCAATTAGTGGTGGCGGAAGTACTATAACGCAACAACTTGTTAAAAATGCATTCTTGTCACAGGAGCAAACTTATAGTCGTAAGGCTAAAGAAATATTTATTTCAATTGAAACGGAAAAAGTATATTCAAAAAAAGACATTCTAACGATGTACTTAAATAATGCATATTTTGGTAATGGCGTTTGGGGTGTTCAAGATGCCTCTAAAAAATATTTTGGAAAAAGTGCTTCAGATTTAACTGTTAGTGAGGCTGCAGTTATTGCGGGTATGTTAACATCGCCAGGGGCATATAATCCGATAGATCATCCTGTTGCAGCTAAACAAAGGCGTAATGTTGTTCTGAATGTTATGTATGAAAATAAAAAAATCTCTAGTGCAGAATTATCAAGTGCTAAGCAGACGGGTATTACATTAAATGATACGTACGATTATCAATCAGGTTATAAATATCCTTATTATTTTGATGCCGTTATTAGTGAAGCAATTAAAAATTATGGGTTAACTGAATCAGATATTATGAATCGTGGTTATAAAATTTATACGGCGATGGATCAGACCCATCAAGAAGCTATGCAAACATCATTTGATAACTCTACCTTGTTCCCTTTGGATGCTGATGATGGGACAAAAGCTCAGGGTGGATCAATTGCTATTAATTCAACGAATGGTGGTGTGACAGCAGTTGTTGGTGGACGAGGTAAACACGTTTTTAGGGGATATAATCGAGCGACTCAGATTAACCGCCAACCGGGGTCAACACTAAAACCAATTGCCGTATATATGCCTGCTTTAGAAGATGGCTATTTTTATGATTCTGAATTAAAAGATAAAAAACAATCATATGGATCAAATAATTATTCACCAAATAATTACGACAATCAATATGCAGGTAAAATACCAATGTATAAGGCATTGGCACTTAGTAAAAATGCGCCAGCTGTGTGGTTGTTAAATAAAATTGGTGTTGATAAAGGATACGATGCTGTTAAAAAATTTGGTATACCGGTTAAAAGTTCGGACAAAAACTTAGATTTAGCTTTGGGTGGTTTAACTACTGGTGTCTCACCCTACGAAATGGCTAGTGCATATACTGCGTTTGCTAATGGTGGTATTCAAAAAAAGGCTCATTTTATTACTAAAATTGTTGATGCTTCTGGTAAAACGATTGTTAATAATTCAGACAATAGTGAAACTAAAGTTATGAGTAGTAAGGTAGCTAAATCGATGACAAGTATGATGATGGGTGTCTTTGAAACTGGAGGAACTGGCGAACTTGCTGTCCCAGCTGGATATACAGTTGCTGGTAAAACGGGAAGTACAGAGGCTAAAAAAGGTTCTACAGATGGGACGAAAGATCAGTGGGTTATTGGATATACACCAGACATTACTGTCGCAACATGGGTTGGTTTTGATCAAACTGATGATACTCATTACCTAAGAAATTCAAGTGGGGATATCGTTGATTCCTTATTTAAAAGCGAAATGTCAGGTATATTACCTAATACTGCTCAGACAAGCTTCTCAACGAAATCTGCTACTACTTTAGCAAATAATACCGGTTCAAATGATAGTGGAGATGGTATTTTAGAATCAGTAGAAAAGCAAACAGATGAAATAAAAAATAAATTATCTGATTCTGCTAAAAAAGCCCAAAAATGGCTCAGTGATAGTATTAATGGGATGTTTGGAAATTAGAACAAATCAATGCAAATTATGGATAAAAATGATACACTAATTAAGTTAATATAAATTATTATTGGAGGAATCAGAAATGGTTGTTAATATTTATGATACAGCGAACCAAATGAGTCAAGATCTTAGTCAAACGGAAGAATATAAGGCTTTGAAATCAGCTTATACAAAAATGCAAGAAGATGAAATTGCATATAAATTATTTAAAGAATTTCAAACAATTCAAATGTCTTTGCAACAAAAACAAATGAATGGTGAAGAAATGACAGACGAAGAACTTGAAAATGCTCATAATCTTTCAGAAAAAATCGGTGATTTTGATACAATCAAAGATTTAATGGTTAAAGAACAAGTTTTAAGTGAAATTATGAATGAAGTTAATTCAATTATCACAAAACCAATACAAGATTTATATCATAATTAATTCGAATAAAAATCCTGGAAGCAAAGCAATTATGTTTTGTACCAGGTTTTTTTTTATAAAGGAGTGGGAAGATGAAATTTATTCATGCAGCTGATTTACATTTAGATAGTCCTTTTGGAGGATTAAAAAATGTACCAAGTCAGTTAATGGATTCGATTTATCAGTCAACATTTAAAGCTTTGAGTAATCTCGTAGATACGGCTATTGAAGAATCAGTAGACTTTGTTTGTTTAGTTGGGGATTTATATGATTCATCTGAGATGAGTATTATGGCACAAACAACGTTAATTAGTCAGTGTGAACGACTGCAAAAGGCCGGAATAAATGTTTATTTGAGTTTTGGTAACCATGATTTTTCTGATAATGCTCAAGATCATTTAACTTTTCCATCAAATGTAACTTTATTTACAAGTGAAGTTGAAACAGTGACGCACATTTTAAAAAATGGCGATGAAGTTCGATTAACTGGGTTTAGTTATGCACATAGATGGGAACCATCAAAAATCGTTGATTATCCTGTTCGTGGTGATGAGAAATGGCATATTGGGCTTATCCATGGGGCAAATGAGGGTATAAATTCAATATCAGATGAAAGTTATGCACCATTTACTGTTAAAGAATTATTACAGAAAAATTATGATTATTGGGGATTGGGTCATATTCATGTAAGACAGATTTTGAATGAACAACCCCCAGTTATCTATCCTGGAAATACACAAGGTCGGCACCGTAAAGAATCAGGCGATAAAGGGTTTTATCTAGTGAATAGTGATGGAAATAAGTTGGTTCCCAAATTTATAACGTCATCTACAATTGATTGGGAAACAGTTAATATTTCAATGGCAAAAATTGATTCACTATCAGATGCTATTGATAAGATTGACGCTGAATGCCAACTTTTTTCTAAAGATAAATCATATTTAATAGTGATACAAATCACAGATTTAGATAATTTTAGTGATAGCCTAGTAAATCGCATTCAAAATGGTGATTTATTAACTGCTTGGATTCAAAAACATATGCCAGATAATTACTATTGGATTGTTAAAATTAAAACGGTGATTAATAAAAAGGTAGCTTTTGAATCAATTGATCAACAATACTGGGAAGAAAGCGCAAAACGTGTTTTTACTGATGATGGAATGACTGAACTCGCTGATAAATTATTACAAATTCCGGAACTTAATACGTACTTATTAGAAACGGGACATTTAGTAGAATTACAAGAAAATTCAAAAACATTGCTTCATGAAAATCAAGCGATAGAGGGTCATATAGATGAAAATAACTAAAGTTAAAATTTACGGATTTGGGAAGTGGCATGATAAAACGTTTGATTTTAATCAAACGAATCAGGTTATTTTTGGTCTGAATGAAGCAGGTAAATCGACGTTAACAGCATTCGTATTGAGTATGTTATTTGGATTTGCAAATGCGAAAAAGAAGTACCAACAATATCTGCCTAAAGACTCATCCACATATGGTGGAGAGTTGGAATTATTAATTGGTAACGATGCTTATCGACTAACTCGTACACAAGGTAAATCTGGTGGCAAGGTATCTATTGTTAAAAGTGATGATGGGATGAAAGTAGCTAGTAGTAAGCTGCATGAATGGCTAAATCCAGTCGATGAAAATTTATACAATCAAGTATTTTCATTTAATCAGCAGGCGTTAAACCAAGTATTTAATTTAACGAATGAAGATTTAAATGAGTATCTAACGACGATGGGAGCAGTTGGTAGTCAAGAATGGTTAGAATTAACTAAAAAAATTCAAAAAGATGCCGATCACGTCTATAAGCCAGCAGGTCGTGTAACTGAGTTAAATAAGGAAATTGCGTTATACAATGATTTAGTTAATAAAATAAATATTGCCAAACAGAAATTTCCGGAATATGTTGAGACACAAAAAAAGTTAGATCAAAATAGGGAACAAATTAAAGGGCTACAAACAACACAATATAATCTAACCAAAGATTACCAACGCTACGAACAATTAAAGCAAAATTGGTCAATATATGAACAATCTAATGAGTTGACGGATAAGCTAAAACAAACTGATGAAGATGCTATGATTTCTGTTGATAATTATCAAAAAATACAAAATTTACTAGAGAAACAAAAGATAAATAATGAAAGGTTAAAATCGATTAATCAGAGTGTAGTTGATGAAAAAGAAAATTTAGCAGCATTAAATTTAATAAATTTTTATGAAAACAATAAAGTTGATTTTGATATATTATTTGAACAATTAGCTGATAATCAACAATATTTAGATAAAGTTGTATTAGAACAGACGAGTTTAAACCAACTATTAACAGAACAAGAACGGTTAATGATGCAATATCAAAATATCAACGGAAAAGTTCCAATAGCGTTTGATCCTGATGATTTTAAAAATATTGTCACATTAATTAAATCTGAAGAGAGCAATAAACGAATACTTCAAGAAATTGAACAAAAGCAATTGACGAAAAAACAAGATATTTTAGATTTAAATCAATCAATTGATCAAAAAAATCAAGTACAAAAAAGTAAATGGTCTACACAACAAAGTATCTTAGTAGGGGTAAGTGTTATACTATTTGTACTAAGTATGATCTTACCAATGCCGTTTAAAATAATGGGATTGATACTAGATATTATGATAGTTGTATATACCATAATTGTATTTAAGCAGTCTAATTCTAAGGATAAATCAAGTAGTGATGCTCTGATGCAAATACAAAATAAAAGACAAATGATTACTGCAGAAATTGATGAAAATCAATTGAAGATAGGTGAACTGGACGAACAATTGAGACAAACTGATACTGAATTAACGGATTATCAAATTCAATACGTTTTAGATGATTTTCCAAAGAATCAGTGGTTCTCAATTCAAAATGACTTAAGTCGAATACAGTCTATAACAGATCAAATTAGTCAAAAATCAGCAGAAATTAAAACGTTAACTGACAAGATAAAAAATTATTTGAATCAGACAGATTTTGCTGATAGTTTTCTAGCACTAAATAAAAGTGATATGGCAGATAGTTTAGCTAGAATTAGAGGCTTTAATGATAAATTACAACCTTTAATTGCTGAATCACAATCAATAAAAAATAAAATGGGCTATTTAAATGAACAACAAAAGCATGAAGATAATGTGACTGCTGATATTTCTAATCAAATTAATGAAATATTAACGCAATATCATTTAACGTCAATTGAGCAATTTGAAAAAAATTACGATTTACAAAAGCAATTTGTTCAAGACAAATCTAAATTGGATACAATTAATGAGCAGCTTCCTGTGGAGGTTAGAAAAAATCTTGCTAGATTTGAAACGAAAGAAAGTTTAGATGAACAATTAGATGAGCTTACAGAACAATTGAAACAATTGCAAAATAGTATAATGAACATTAATCAGGAGATTATTGATCAACAGACGTTATTACGGACTTTGAAGGCAGAAGGGAATTATACAGAACTTCGACAAGAGTTGGCTGAAAAAGTTACAATTTTAAGTGAATTAGCTGATAAATGGTTAACTCAAAAGTTAACTATTAATTGGATTAACGAGGCATTAAAAGACTCTTCTGGGGTTAGAATGCCACAAATGTTGCAATTAGCAAATCATTATTTTGAACTATTAACATTAGGCCATTTTACACAAATAAATAATATATCAGGATTATTAACCGTCGTTTCTTCTGATATGGTATCATTTGAAGTGGGAGAATTGTCACAAGGAACAGCAGAGCAGCTATATATCGCACTTAGATTTGCTTTAATCATGACAATTAATAAATCAATCGAATTACCATTAATTATTGATGATGGGTTTGTTAATTTTGATAAAAACAGAAAAAATGCCGTTTTAAAACTAATACGAGAAATAAGTAAAAAAGTTCAAATTATTTATTTAACGGCAGATGATTCAGGATTAACTGGATTTGATAACGATAAAATAATTAAGTTATAGGAGGATGGACATGGCACAAGAGAAAAAAATATTTGAATATAAAGTTGACGAAAACGTAGCATTATTTGTTTTAATTAAGAGTGCAGAAGTTAGAAATACAAAGAATAATAAGCAATTTATTGCATTTAATTTTGAAGATAGTTCAGGCCAAATTAGCGCTAAGCTTTGGGATGCAACGCCAGAGGCAATTGAACAATTTCAAACGGGTAAAGTTGCCTTTATAAAAGGAAAACGTGAAGTTTACCAAAATAATCCACAGATGAAAATCTATCATATTAGATTGACTGAAGAGGGTGAACCTAATGATCCGAGTCAATTTGTCGTTAGTGCACCAATGAAAAAAGATGAGATGGAAGAAGAATTTAATAAAGCTATTTTTGAAATTACAAACCCAAATTGGAATCGAATTGTAAGATATCTCATTGCCGAAAAACATGATGATTTTTTCAGTTATCCCGCTGCAAAGAAAAATCATCACGCATTTTCTGGTGGGTTAGCCTACCATACACTTTCAATGTTGCGATTAGCTAAATCAATTGTTGCCGAATATGGTGATGTGATTAATGCACCATTACTTTACGCAGGTGTGATTTTACATGATTTAGGAAAAACAATCGAATTATCAGGTTCTGTGGCAACAACTTATACATTAGCTGGAAATTTAATTGGGCATATTGTATTAATTGATGAAGAAATTGTTAAAGCAGCAGGTGAATTAAAAATTGATCTTCAGACAGAAGACATGATTTTATTACGTCACGTTGTTCTTGCGCATCATGGGTTACTAGAGTATGGTTCACCAGTGCAACCTCATTTAATTGAAGCAGATGTTTTACATCAAATTGATAATATTGATGCATCAATTCAAATGTTGAAAGGGTCATTGGCTCATACAGAAGAGGGCGAATTTTCTGAACGTATATTTGGTATGGATGGTCGAAATTTCTATAAACCACATGCTGACAGTAATGTAACAAATAATTAAATTGAAAAATATCTCAATGGATAAATTCCATTGAGATATTTTTTTCGAAAAAAAAACACCAGATATAATCTGATGTTTTGATGTATTTATTTTGAAGATGAAGAAGATGATGATAAGTAGCTTGAAAGAACATCTTTCAAGTCATCATCTTTGATTGATACGTTACCTTTTTTAAGAACTTTACCAACAATTTTTTGTAATTTAGTTGAGTCAGCCATAGTTTCAGTAACAATTTGTTCTTTTAAGTCAGAAATGTGATCGGCTTTTTTACCTTTACCAGCATTTTTAACACTCAAGATTACATCATAACCTGCTGTTGTTTTAACAGGTGTAGTTGTATATTTACCTTGTTTTAAATCAAATGCAGCTTTTTTAAATTCTGCTGTTAGTGTTGTATCTGTATTGTTAAATGCAGCTAAAGTACCACCAGTACTTGCAGAAGTTGTATCTGTTGATTTTGATTTAGCTAATGCAGTAAATTTGTCAGTTAACTTTTTAGCAGTCTTTTGTTCATCAAGTTGTTTGATGATTTTTTCTGCATCTGATTTTGAAGCAACTTGAATACGTTGAACTGTAATAGTTGGTTGGTATTCTTCCCATTGCTTATCTACAGCTGTAGAACTTAAATCACTGTAATGTTTAACAGCAGCTTTTAAAAGTAAGTTAGAACGTAATTCTGCTTTAAAACTAGTCTTTGTCATACTGTTTTGTGATAAGACAGATGAGAAACTTGAACCATATTTAGCTTTATAAGTATCGTATTGTTTTGTGACTTCTTTATCAGAAACATCATCACCATATTGTTTTTCCAATACTTTGTTCAAAATCATTTGTTGTAAAATTGATGTACCACTTGAAGTTTTCTTCAAACTATCGTAGTAAGCACTTTCTGTAACCTTACCACCTGAAGTAGTTGCAACTGTTGAGCTCCCACAACCCGCTAATGTAAATGTTAATAGTACGCCGGCTAAAGCAACAAGCCATTTTTTCATAACCTAACACATCCTATTTCTTAAATTTTTTGTCTTCTCAATGAAAGACTAATACGTTTAATATAACATAATTATCATATAATGAAAGTAAATGACCGAAAATTCACAAAAAAATCAAACTTTTAAAAGCCTAATTCATTGATACTTTTCTAATTTTTTATTAATTTTATTGATATTTGGCTCGATCTCATAAGTAAACTTTTCTATACGATTGCTAATGGAATCGACGATGGGTAATGTTTCTTCGATAATCGTATTCAGATGATCTGTAGCATACTGCAATTTTTTTGATGAATTAGTTACGCGATTGATATCATTTTGATAGTCAGAAAAATCTGCTTTTAACTGAACTTTTTTATCTGCAACAAAAGTAATAAGTTCATCTCTATGGTTATAGGCATAGTATGCTGACCCACCAATAATTGATAACAAACTAATTCGTTTAAGTGTTTTTGACATTATTTTTCTCCAATCTTATTCTTGATTGACATCATAATTGATTCAAGTTGCTCGGATGTGTACTTCTTGGAATTATCCTTGAATGACATTTTAAAAGTATCTTTTGTTGAGTATCTAGGAATTAAATGAAAATGTGAGTGAAAAACAGATTGGTAAGCTAGTTCACCGTTATTATTGACGATATTCATCCCTTGAATATCTGGATTGCTTACTTTAATTGCGGAAGCAATCATTGGAATTTTAGAAAAAACTTTACTAGCGAGTGCTTGGTCATATTCAAAAATATTAGCAACATGTTTTTTTGGAATAACAAGTGTATGGCCTGGGGTTGTTTGTGAGATATCAAGAAATGCTTTAATGTCTTCATCTTCGTATACGGTGAAACTAGGAATATCATTGGCAATTATTTTACAAAAAATACAGTCAGTCATATGTTTGCCTTCTTTCAAAGTTAGTTAATACTTTTATTATACATCATGAATGATAATTCACCATAATATGATATAATTAAAGGCATAAATAAATTGTAAATGGGGAATTAGAAAATGACATTAGAAGTTAAAAATTTAGTGGGTGGTTACTCTCAAATACCAGTTTTAAAAGATATTTCTTTTGAAGTTAAACCTGGAAATGTCGTTGGCTTAATTGGTTTAAATGGTGCAGGTAAATCGACTACAATCAATCATATAATTGGGTTATTAACCCCGCAAAAAGGAACTATTAAATTAAATGGCGTAACCTTAAGGGAAGATAGCCAGGCTTATAAATCACATTTAGCATATATTCCTGAAACGCCTATTCTTTATGAAGAATTAACATTAAAAGAACACATTGAACTCTCAATGATGGCTTATGGATTGAATGAAACTAAGGCATGGAAAAAAGCTAATGAATTACTTAAAATATTTAGACTTGATAACAAGTTAGAATGGTTTCCCGCTAACTTTTCAAAAGGGATGAAACAAAAAGTTATGATTGTCTGTGCTTTTTTAACAGAATCTGATTTTTATGTTATTGATGAGCCATTTCTCGGGCTAGACCCCTTAGCAATTAACGATTTATTAGAGTTAATTGTTGCTGAAAAGAAGCGTGGCGCAAGTGTCTTAATGTCAACTCACGTTTTAGCCACAGCTGAAAAGTATTGCGATTGGTTCATTTTACTGAATAAAGGTGAAATTAAAACACAAGGAACAATGGTTGAATTAAGACAAGCCTATAAGAATCCAGATGCTTCCTTAGATGAAATTTATCTTGGTTTAACTAAGGAAGAGGTAACAAAATGAAAGACTTATGGACAACACGTTTAAAAAGTCATCAGTTATTATTATTAAAATATTTACGATATGTTTTGAATGATCATTTTGTTGTTGCAATTATGTTTTTTGTTGGTGGACTTGGTTTGGCTTATTCAAATGGGCTAAAGGTGATGCCTGTTAATTTAGTTTGGTATCGGCCTGCATTAGTGATTGGATTACTGGTGATTTTACAAATCGGCCGTTTAAGTACGTTATTAAAAGAAGCGGATATTGTTTTTCTTTTACCACAGGAACATGCATTAATTAGTTATTTAAAAAAGGCAAAACGCTATTCAACAGTTATGGCCAGCTTAATGCAAGTTGGATTTATTGTGTTACTTATCCCAGTTATGATGATTGGAATGAAAATCTCAGTAATCAATATTATTTTCTTGATTTTAACGCAACTATGCTTGAAAAATAATTGGTTAGTCATTTCATTACTTGAAAAATATCAAAATAACCGGTTTAGTTGGGGAAGTATCAAATTAGTTAATATTTTATTGCCTATTTTGATTTATATCCTTGGATTATATGGTACGTTTATTCTGAGTTTTATCGTTGCTATTTTAAGTAGCTTTGTTTTAAATCAGCTAGCTGCAAAAGGATTTAAGGAAATCTTTGATTGGAAAAAAGCAATCAGTTTTGAAGAAAATAGAATGTTAGGGATTTACCGTTTCTTTAATTTATTTACTGATGTACCAATGGTTAGAGGGAATGTTAAGAGAAGAGTGTACCTTGATTTCATTTTAAATCATATTAAAAAAGATGACGCAAATGTTTATACATTTTTATATGCAAGGGGATTTATTCGCGGAACTGAATTTAGTGGCTTATTTATTAGATTAACTCTAATTGGAGCGCTAATTATTGCATTTATTTCAAATGGTTGGCTAGCACTCGCATTTTTAATCTTATTTATTTATCTGATTGGTTTTCAATTGTTACCTTTTGCAAAACATTACGATAATATTATTTTTACTAGACTATATCCAAAAGGAAAAGAGTATCAAATTAAGAATTTCAAAAAGTTTACATTAACAATTATAAGTGTAAGTGCAGTACTTTTTAATATCGCAATCTATATTGGTACAGGACAATTTTTAATGATGGGTTATGGTGTTTTGGTGAGTTTAGTGGAAATAATGCTGTTTACTAATGTTTACTTAGTTACCAGAGTTAAAAAAATCCTTGACGTATAATAGGGATGTTTGTAAGATGAAACTATAGCATCAGAGCTTAGTCGGGAAAAAGAGGTAATAATAGTATGGATTTTAATTTAGATCCCGGTTGGCAATTGTTACCAATTGGTGGAGATACAGGCACTGCATACATGGGTACACGTGCACAAGAAAAGGTGTTTTTGAAACAAAATATGTCACCTTTTTTAGCTGCGCTCTCAGTTGCTGGTATTACACCAAAATTAATTTGGACTAAGCGAATCTCAAGTGGGGATACAATAACTGCACAAGAGTGGCTAAATGGACGAAACCTTCATTCTGATGAAATGGATCAAAAAATGGTTCCTGAATTATTATCTAAAATTCATCGCTCAAAGCAATTAAAAAATATGTTGAGACAGGTTGGTGGAGAAGTTATCACACCTAGTGGCTTATTAGCTAATTATTTTGACGATTTGAGTGATGATTTAAAGCAGCACCCCTTGCTATCAAAAATGTTTCAGCAATTAAATGAACATCAACCTGAACTATCAACGGATAAGTATACAGTTTGTCATGGTGATTTGAATCATCGAAATTGGTTACAGTCTGATACTAATCAATTATATTTAGTTGATTGGGAGTCAGCAAAAATTGCTGATCCTGCTATGGATTTGAGCTTAGTTATGTCTGAATACATTCCAGATACACAATGGAGTAGTTGGCTGAGTGGTTATCATGAGTCATTGGAGAATAACGATTTATTAAACAGAATAAACTGGTACATTATAATAGCAAAATTACAACGAATAAAAAAAGCACATCAATTAAGTCGATTTCATGAAATGAATCAGGCAATAATAGAATTACAAAAATATAATATAAAAATGGATTAAAAAGTAAGTGGGGCTAAAACGATTAATACGTTCTAGCCCCACTTACTTTATCAAATGAAATGAGGATATATAAGTTGAGATTAAGAAATAAAGCATGGGCTGAACCGTTAATTGCAGAACATCCGGAACTACTTGTAACATCACCTAATCAGTTTAAGGGTAAATGGCAATCAAGATTTGAGAAAAAACAACCACTTTTTATTGAAATAGGTATGGGTAAGGGTGGATTTATTATGGGAATGGCTAGAAAATTTCCGGAATATAATTTTATCGGAATTGAATTGCAAACGACAATTGCAGCAATTACGTTGAAGAAACAAGTTGAAGCACAAATTCCAAATTTACAATTAATTTTAGGTAACGGTGATTCGGTAACTGAATTTTTTGATGATAATGAAGTTGATGGCATTTATTTGAATTTTTCAGATCCTTGGCCTAAAACAAGACAAGCCAAACGTCGACTTACTCATGGCAGTTTCTTAAAAGGCTATGAAAAAGTTATGAAAAATGATGGTCATCTTGAATTTAAGACAGATAATCGTGGCTTGTTTGAATACTCATTAGTTAGTTTAAATGAGTATGGAATGGGTTATGATCAAGTTTGGCTTGATTTACATGCAAGCGTTGAAGCTGAAGATAATGTCATGACTGAATATGAAGAAAAATTTAGTAAAAAGGGACAGCCTATCTATAAGTTAGAAGCACATTTTAATACGTCTAAAAATCTGGAATAAAAATTCCAGATTTTTTTTGTAAAAACGCCGTTACATAGTAACTAAGCTACATTCATGGATTCTTTTATGGTACTATTATATAATATAAAGTAAGAAATATTAAGCTAAGTGAGTAGACAAAATTGGGACTAATTCGTCCAATAAAATGAAAAGGGGCTCTCTAATATGAATGATAAAACGTTTAATTTAGTTAAAACAATGACTGAACTTCAGGCAACAAGTGGATTTGAAAATAACGTACGTGATGTAATGCGCGAAAAAATGACACCAAATGTTGATGAGGTTGTTCAGGATGGTTTGGGTGGGATTTTTGGTATCCGTAAAAATGCAGATATAAATGCACCTAAAATTATGACCGCTGCTCATATGGACGAAGTTGGATTCATGCTTGCCGCAATTAATGACAATGGGTTATTTTCAGTTCGCCCACTTGGTGGATGGAATCCATTTGTTGTTTCTTCACAACGATTCACACTAACAACACGATCAGGTCAAACGTACCCAATAATTTCTTCTTCAGTATCACCTCATTTATTGCGTGGTGATAATCATCAAAATGCAACACCACAAATTAATGATATTTTATTTGATGGTGGATTTGAATCTGCAAGTGAAGCAAAAGAGTTTGGTATTGCACCAGGAGATTATATTGTTCCGGATGTTGAAACAATTAAAACAGCTAATGGTAAAAATATTATTAGTAAGGCATGGGATAACCGTTACGGTTGTACTGCAGTACTGGAAACACTTGAAAAATTAAAAGACGTAACATTACCAAATACTTTATTCGCTGGTGCTAATGTTCAAGAAGAAGTTGGACTACGAGGCACGCCAGGTGCAGTAAATATGCTGAAACCTGATTTATTTTTTGCTGTCGACTGTTCAGCAGCAAATGATATTGAAACAACAAAGGGAACATTTGGACATCTTGGTGAAGGAACGTTGATCAGAATTTATGATCCAAGATTAGTAACGCTTCCTAGATTAAAAGAATTTTTATTGGATACTGCTTCGGATAACAATATTCCTTATCAGTACTTTGTTTCTCAAGGTGGTACTGATGCTGGCGCAGCTCAAACAGCAAATAATGGTATTCCAAGTTCTGTTATTGGCGTTTGTGCACGTTATATTCATACGCATCAAACAATGTTCTCAATCAGAGACTATGAAGCAGCAAAAGAATTACTTGAAAAAACAATTTTAGGATTGGACCGTTCAACTGTCGATACAATCATTAAGGGGTAGTTAGATTGGAAAAATTAAAAGTTTTAGAAAAAGATAAATTAAATGAATTATTATTGAATGGTAAATCATTGTTTTATTTTACGGCAGGTTGGTGTCCAGACTGTAACTTTATTGAACCATTAATGCCTGAAATTGAAGCAGAGTATTCCGATTTTAAATTCTATAAAGTAGATCGCGATGAACAAATTGAACTTTGCCAAGATTGGGGTATTTTTGGTATTCCGAGTTTTGTTGCATACAATAACGGTGTTGAGCTTGATCGTTATGTGAATAAAGAGCGTAAAACGAAAGAACAAATCGAATCATTTATGAACAAATTAGACTAAACCATTGGGGTGATAGTGATGTTTGAACAAGTTTATAAAAGAGTAATGGTCGGGATAGATGGAAGTGTGCAATCTGAACGTGCATTTAATCAGGCAGTTGAGAGTACTTTAAAAAACGAGGCTAGTTTAATAGTTGTACATGTTGTTGAGCGAAGTGTTGACAATACATTTTCTGAAGATGAAGATGACGTTACAACTGAAGTTAAGCGATTAAATGATACCTTAGCCGACTACAAACAAATTGCGATAGATAAGGGCGTTATTGATGTTGAAACTATTTTAGTATATGGATCTTCTAAAGTTTTATTAAGTCGTGAAATACCAGAAGAAAAACATATTGATTTAATTATGGTTGGGCAAACAGGGGCTAACGTTGTTGAAAGATTTGTGAATGGATCAACAACAGATGCAATTCTAAGAAATGCGCCATGTGACGTCTTAGTCATTAGTGATAATAAGAAGGGAACTCATAAATAAATATGTTAATAGCAAGTTATAATTTAAAGAACGTTGGCGATACATTAATGGTTGTTTTACGTGAAGAGGTAGAAAACCAAAAGTCAGAATTAAAAAATAATGTCGTTCGTATTTTCAATGAAAAATCGAATGAAACGTTGGGATTTAATTTTCTAGAAATCTCTAAAGAATCACTTGATTTAGTAGGTAACGGACAAATCTTTTTAGATGAAAAACAAGTAGAAAAATTAAATCAACTTATCGTTGCTGCTGGATTTAAGGATGTACTTGTTGTCGATGACGATCCTAAATTTGTTGTGGGATATGTAGCTGAATGTAATGAACATCCTGATTCTGATCATTTGCATATCACAAAAATTGAAGTCAATAATGGTGAGACACTAGATATCGTTTGTGGTGCACCTAATATTGAACAAGGTCAGCTTGTTGTTGTTGCTAAAGTTGGCGCAATGATGCCAACTGGGGCTATTATTTGGCCGGGTAAATTACGTGGTATTGATAGTTATGGCATGGTTTGTTCAGCTCAAGAGTTGGCTATTCCTAATGCTCCAACTGTCCATGGTATTTTAGTTTTAGATGAAAAGATGAATCATGTTGGTGATGCATTCGATTTTGAGAAGGCAGCCAAATTATTTGCATAATATAGATTTATAAAAACTAATTGCGGTTATTGCAATTAGTTTTTTACATAGTTAGGATGAAATTAATGGAGCGTTACGATGGACCTGCATTTTATAAGAAAACGTTAAAAAAAGATGTAAATAAACCACATCACAATGAGAAATTTGCGCGCAAAGAGACAAAGATAGATAGTCAAAGTGAAAAAGCACAAATTAATCGCTATTCTCGAGGTTTCAAACCAAAACAAATCCCCACATTTTTTACAAATAAAAAGCAAAATAAAAACGTAAGGTATCGGAAAATTTTAGTTCAATTAACTAAAGCAAAGGATACTTATTTACTGTTTGATGATTTTGCTGAAGAGGAAAATCAAGTATCTAATAATGATGAAAATACGTTATATTCTGTGGATAGTGTAGCTAAAAAAATAGTACCAGAAGTAGATTCAGTAATCGAAGATAATAAACAAGAAGATACTTTATTACAAAATACAAATTTAGAGCCTGATGTGTTTGATGAAAAAAATGAACAGATAAAAAAAGCAAATATAAATGTAGTTGCTAATAACAAGCACGCTTTAGCTCGAGGATTATTTGAAATATCAGTTTCTGAGAATGAGGCTCAAAATGAATTAGCCGTTTTTAAAAATAAACCTGAAGTTTTGTCACGTGAAGAACTTGCATTTGTAAGTACCAATCACCAAACTAATGAAGAAGTACAAGAAGTACAAGAAGTACAAGAAGTACAAGAAGTACAAGAAGTACAAGAAGTACAAGAAGTACAAGAAGTACAAGAAGC
>NZ_JBXAXV010000001.1:300000-394577 GCF_056781955.1 Dellaglioa sp. CoH-57-MRSF-20 | reverse complement strand
TGTTCAGTTTTCAAAGATCTACTTGGTTGCTTTTGACAACTTTTATATCATATCAAGGATTTCGTTAATTGTCAAGAACTTTTTTAATTAATTAACTGGTCACATTTGAATTAGTTGTTTACTACTGAAGCAACGTTTATTACTTTACCAAGAATAATCACCTTCGTCAAGCCTTTATTTAAATTAAATCTAAATCAATGAATGTAAACGTGTACATCGTGTTTTATTATTACTTTTACTGCTGAAATAAAAGTAAAAAAAGAGTATTGTCACATAGCGACAATACTCTCATATAATATTATTCATCAAAAATAATCCTATAAAATAATTTAAAAATATTTATTGATTATCATCTGGTCTCATAGTTGGAAATAATAACACATCTCTGATAGATTGTGCATCAGTCATTAACATAACCAACCTATCTATTCCAATTCCTAAACCACCTGTTGGTGGCATACCATATTCGAGTGCTTCAATGAAATCTTCATCGATTCCTTCCGCTTCATCGTTACCATCTTCACGTTCTTCAACTTGGGACTCAAATCGCTCTCTTTGATCAATGGGGTCATTTAACTCAGTAAATGCATTAGCATATTCTGTACCTAAAATATACATTTCAAAACGATCCGTAAATCTTGGATCATCTTCATTTTTCTTTGCTAAAGGCGAAATTTCTAAAGGATGTCCATAAACAAAAGTAGGATCAACAATTGTATCTTCAACAAATTTTTCGAAAAATTCATTAATGATATGGCCAACTTTCCAATATGTTTCATATTTAACATGATGTTCATCTGCCAATTTTTGTGCTTCTTCAACTGACATTTCTTTCCAAAAATCCACTCCAGTTACGGACTTAATAGCATCTACCATATGAACTCTTGCAAATTTTTTATTAAAATCTACTTTTTTTCCATCATATTCAATAATTCCGTCATTTGAAATTACATCTGCGACTGCTTTAAAAATGCCTTCAGTTTCATCCATTACATCATGGAAGTCATAGTATGCAACGTACGTTTCAAGCATTGTAAACTCAGGATTATGTTTTGTATCAATTCCTTCATTACGGAACACTCGACCAATTTCGTATACTTTTTCCATTCCACCAACGATAAGTCGTTTTAAATGTAATTCTAGTGCAATTCTCAAGTATAGTTCAATATCTAACGCATTATGATGTGTTGTAAATGGTTTAGCTGATGCTCCACCTGCTTGGTTATGCAGTACTGGCGTTTCAACCTCAATATATCCATTACCATCTAAATAACGTCTTACAGCTGAAATAATTTGACTACGTTTCATAAATCGATCAAAGCTTTCACGATTTGTGATTAAATCAAGATATCTTTGTCTATAGATTTGTTCTACATTTTGCAAACCATGAAATTTATCTGGTAATGGTCGTAATGCTTTTGATAGGAAAGTAACTTCTGTTGGGCGAATCGTTAATTCACCCATATCTGTTTTCATAACATCACCTGTTATACCAACAAAATCACCAATATCTGAACGTTTAAAGATATGATATGTATCTTCACCTACAACATCTTTACGGACATATAATTGTAAACGTCCATCTTTATCCTGAATATCAGCGAAACTCACTTTACCTTTACCACGTTTAGACATTAATCTACCTGCGATAGTAGCTTGGATATCCATACCATCAAGTTCTTCTTTAGTTAATGCATCATACTTATCATGTAATGCTTTAGTCATGTCTTTACGTTCAAAGCGGTGTCCAAATGGATCGACCCCTGCTTCGCGAAGTTCAACAACTTTTTCACGACGTACCTTTAATTGATCATTCATACTTTGTTCTTGCTTTACCATATTATATCCCTCACTTAATTACATATTTCACTTACTATCATGCCAATTAACCCAATAAAATGCAACTAATTCTATGCTTCTTTTTGCATTAATTTGAATTCACGTTCTTTTGTATCTTCTAAAAATTTATCAAATATCGTTATCATAGTAGCTTCTGAATTTGCTTCATTCAATGCTGCTTTAGCACGAGCTGAACGCGAAATACCTTTTAAGTAGTATGCTGCTTGACTTCTGAATTCTTTAGGTCCAATAACCTCACCCTTTATCTGGCAAAGTGCGTGCAAGTGTTCTTTAGCAACTAAAATTTTATCAGATGCTGAAGGTTCAGCAATGAGTTCACCTGTTTCAAGGTACGTTGCTGTCTGCCTAATCATCCACGGATTTCCTAATGCAGCACGGCCTATCATAACAGCGTCGGCACCGACTTCATCTAACATCTTCTTTGCATCTTGTGGCGTTTTAATATCACCATTACCCATAAAAGGAATTGTTTTTAAATTACTTTTAACTTCATGTAAAATATTCCAATCTGCTTTACCATTATACAACTGGAAACGTGTTCTTCCGTGCATTGCAAGTGCAGCTGCACCACCTTGTTCAGCAGCTAAGGCATTTTCAACTGCTAAAATATGATCTTCGTCCCAGCCTGTTCTCATTTTAACTGTTACCGGAATTGACAGCTCATTAGTAACCGCATCAACCATTTCGTATACTTTATCTGGATCAAGCAACCAACGTGCGCCTGCGTCTGTTTTTGTTACTTTAGGTACAGGGCAACCCATATTAATATCGACTATGTCGGCTGACGTGTGTTCTTCAACAAACTTAGCAGCAGCAACCAATGTTTCCTTATCTCCGCCAAAAATTTGAACGCTAACTGGATGTTCTCTTGGATCTACAAACAACATGCTCAACGTTTTTTTATTTCTAAATTGGATTCCTTTATCAGAAATCATTTCACAAACTACTAATCCAGCACCAAAATCCTTACAAATCATTCTGAATGCCGCATTTGTTACACCTGCCATAGGTGCAACAACTACTTGATTAGGAATTAATATATCGCCAATTTTCCATTCCATTCTATTCACCTCATCGTTTTTTACACTTACTATTGTTTAGTATCATAACACAAATCATATATTGATAAAATTTATTTAGCTGAACCCTCTAATAATTTCATTAATTCATTTTCAGAATATTGATATCGATTTCCACAAAAACGACAAACAGCTTCGGCACCATGATCCAATTCGATCATTTCAGTGATATCGCTTTTTGGCAAACTAGCTAATGAACCGTAAAATTTATCTTTTGAACAATCACATTCGAACGCAACTGGCATTGTATCCAAGATATTAACATTTTCTTTACCAAACATCAGATATATAATATCTTCTGGCGTTTTACCATCTCTTAGCAATTCTGAAATCATAGGCATTTCTGCTAATTTTTTTTCTAAATTATCGATAACTTCATCAGTTGCGCCAGGCATTACTTGAATCATAAACCCACCGGCCACTTCGATTGTATTGTCCGTGTTCACAAATACAGATAATCCAACTGATGATGGAATCTGCTCTGATTTAGCTAAATAGTAAGTAAAGTCTTCGCCAAGTTCACCTGAAACCAATGGGACTTGTCCCGTAAACGGTTCCTTCATACCCATATCTTTTGTTACTGCCATTGATCCAGTTGTTCCAACGGCACCTTTAACATCAATTTTATTTTTTTCATTTAATGGTAAATGAACGTGGGGTTCACTCAGATATCCTTTAACTGTTCCATCAGCGTTACCATCAATTACGATAGCACCAACTGGCCCATCACCATTAATTTTAACGGTCATTTTTTCATCGGCTGACAATGTAGATGTACTTAGTAATAATGTTCCTATTAGGCTCCGCCCAAGTGCAGCTGATGCTGCGCTCCATGTGTCATGTCTCCTTTGTGCTTCAGCAACCGTATTTGTCGCAGTAACAGCATATACTCTTAATTTACCGTCAAAGGCCAAACTTTTTACAAGATAATCTTTCATTCGTTTTCTCCTTAAATAATTCATTTTAGACCAACAAGAACTCCGATAGATAATCCATCGGAGTTCTTAAGTAACGATTATTTATCGTCTTTATTCACTTTGGGGTAAAAAACAACCGTTTTAGATAAATCAACTTCATCTGTTTCTTCAGCTATTTTTTTTGCATCTTTACGTTCTAATTCTTTTTTTGTTGCTTCAAAAGAACCATCTTTTTCACTCGGAAATTCATTTGCATCGTCTTTTTCTGGCATTTTGCCATCTTCGAACAAGCTTAAAATTTCTTTTTCATCAAGTGTTTCAAATTCTAATAACTTATCAGCAATCAATTTATGCTGTTCTCTATGTGCTTCAATAATTTCTTTAGCAAGTTTCATACCTTCTTCAGATAGACGACGAACCTCAGAATCAATAATGTCAGCCGTATTGCTTGAGTAAGCAGCACTTGGTTGACCTGAACCACCAGCGAACATTTGGCTATTGCCTTCTAATTGAACAGGTCCGAGTTTTTCACTCATTCCATATTCAGTAACCATTGAGCGAGCCATTTGTGTTGCTTGTTGGAAATCGTTTGATGCGCCTGAAGATTGTTCATTGTAAACAATTTCTTCAGCTGCACGTCCACCCATTAATCCAGCAATTTGTTCACTCATATCTTTTTTAGACAATAACATTTGATCTTCTTTTGGTAACATGATTGCGTAACCGCCAGCACGACCTCGAGGGACAATTGTTACTTTGTGAACAACTCTAGCATCATTTAGGACTAATCCAACAATTGTATGTCCGGCTTCATGGAATGCAACTGTTTGACGTTCTTTTTCATTAATCGTACGATCACGTTTTGCTGGTCCCGCAATAACACGATCCTCAGCTTCATCCATATCGCTTGCATCAATTTTTGATTTATTACGACGAGCAGCTAATAATGCAGCTTCATTTAAAAGATTTTCTAAATCAGCACCAACAAATCCAGGTGTCTGCTTAGCAATAACTTTTAAATCAACATCAGATGCTAACGGTTTGTTTTTTGCATGAACATTAAGAATAGCCTCACGACCCTTAACATCTGGGCGACCTACTAAAACTTTACGATCAAAACGACCAGGACGTAAAAGTGCTGGATCCAGAACATCCGAACGGTTAGTAGCTGCAATTACAATCACACCTTCTGTACCCGTAAATCCATCCATTTCAACAAGTAATTGGTTCAATGTTTGTTCACGTTCATCATTACCGCCACCTGTACCAGAGCCACGACGACGTCCGACAGCATCAATTTCATCAATAAAGATAATTGATGGTGCAGTTTTCTTAGCATTTTCGAACAAATCACGTACACGACTTGCCCCAACACCGACAAACATTTCTACGAAATCAGAACCGGAAATTGAATAAAATGGTACTTCAGCTTCACCAGCTACTGCTTTTGCGAGTAAAGTTTTACCAGTACCAGGAGGTCCCTCTAGGAGAACACCTGATGGGATTCGAGCGCCTAAATCAGCAAATTTGCGTGGTGATTTTAAGAATTCAACAACTTCAACAAGTTCTTGCTTTTCTTCTTCTGCACCGGCAACATCAGCAAAACGAACTTTATTATCTTTTTTCTCGGAAGGTTTTGTTTTTGATTTACCAAAGTTCATCACCTTACCGCCACCACCGCCACCTTGTCCTGCTTGTCCCATCATAAGATAGAAAAAGCCGACCATTAATACAAGTGGAATAACCGTAATTGCTAATTGCAACCAGATACTATCTGATTGTTCTTCTTTTGTATCCATTTTTGTCTTTGTTGCTTCAGATGATTTCAAAATTTGTGCCATATTTGAATCATTTTGAATAACTGTTGACGTAAAGTTTTTAACTTTTGTTGTTTTCTTTGAAGCTGGAATTAATGAGAACCCAGTATCCTTGCTCTTTTCTGTTTGAGCTTTCTTATAAGTCCCTGTTATTTTGTAGACACCACCTGATGGTTGAATATCAAATGATTTCACTTGGTTTGATTGTAATTTTGAGACAAATTCACTTGATTGAATTTCTTGTGTTTCCGTTTTGCTGTTTCCATCAAAAAAGAAGTACATTACACCCATTATCCCAAGCATGATAACTATGTAAAATAAACTATTTTTAAAAAGTCCATTTTTAGGATTGTTTTTCATATCTACTCTCCTGCCCGTTTTTCTTTATTTTTATTTCAACTATCGTTTGAATAGGATACACTATATCACAATTGACATTCTTTGACCATTATTTTACTCTGTATAAATTTCAGGTTTCAAGACGCCAATATATGGTAAGTTCCTATATTTTTCAGCATAATCTAATCCATAACCAACTACAAATTCATTTGGAACTTCAAATCCTGCATAATCAACGTTAACAGTCACTTTACGACCTTCTGGTTTGTCCAACAACGAACAAACCTTAACAGATTTTACATTTCTATTGTTAAACAGATCGATTAAGTAAGCTAAAGTTTGTCCTGTATCCACGATATCTTCAACAATAATCACATCTCTGCCTTTAACATCAATATCTAAATCTTTGATAATCTTAATCTCACCAGTTGATACGGTACCATCCCCATAGCTCGAAACATTCATAAAATCAACTTCTGCATAATCTGCAACATTTTTAGCAATGTCAGCCATAAAAAGATAGGCGCCCTTTAATATACAAACAAGCAATGGATTTTTGCCTTGATAATCAGCGGTAATCTGTTTTCCTAATCGCCGAGTAACATCTTGAATTTCTTGCTCACTGTAAAGAACTTTTTTGATATCTTCATCCATACACTTTAGCCTCTTCCCTGACCTTGTTTTTTTAAAACGATTATGTCTTGTATTTTATCAGTTTCAACGGTGTCTGACAATTGAGATTTTTTATAATTTATTAACCAAATGATTCGCTTAGTATTAGTTTCTAATACCCAAGCCTGATTACGGTCATTACTACTTATTTTTTGATCAATAAATATTTTTTTTATTTTTTGTTTTGCACTATTTCCTATGTCGATATAATCGCCTGGCAACCGATGTCTCAAGCTAAGCCCCTCTTCAACAATAGAGTGATCAACCATCATATAATCTTTTATAGTTACTTCATCTAGATTAATCTCTTCAGCTTTAAATACGCCAATTTTTTCATTATTATTTAAATTAACCCATGAATTCATACCGAGTATTATTTTTTCAGAAGTACTTTCAATTATTTTCTCTTTTTGAATGAAATCCATGTACTCATATTTTTTAACAAATAATTGATCATCACCTAAATTAAGTTCACCCTGTGGTTTTTTTTCATTCAGCAGTAACTGGCTAATTTGCTGTATTTGGTCTTCTTTTAAGAAAACACCATGTTCTTCAGCGATTTTTTTCAATATCGGCTTTTGCCACCTTGTTTCCAACGTGGTCCACATTTTTATTTTAAATCCTGAAGCATATTTGATTTCTTTTATTTTTTCACTAATTGCTTCATCTGCTAAATCTAATAGGTTCGTTAACTGATCTGCATAACTTTGTGCATGCTTAATTACTTGTTTATTATTTTCAAGCATTTTCGGTATAATTTCTTTTCTAACTCGATTTCTAAAAAAATCACTTAATTGATTCGTTTCATCTTCAAAAAAAACAATGTTTTCATGCTTTGCGTACTGCCGAATAGCCTGTTTTGTGAACAAAAGTAACGGTCTAACTAACATCCCTGGTCCAAATGATCTAGTTTGACTGATACCCGTTAACTGTCTGATATCTCCGCCACGAATTCCTTTCATAACAAGTGTTTCGAGCTGGTCATCTGCTTGATGCGCTGTCATTAACGTTGCATAAGTTTCTGATACCATTATTTGCTCAAAAAAATCATATCTCATTTTGCGCGCTGCATTTTCAATACCATTTAATCCATGTTCATGTACTGGCCAAACTTTTTTATATAATTTAAATTGATGATCTAGACAATACTTTTCGATGAACTCAGTTTCAATACGGCTCTGCTCTCTTAATTGATGGTCAATGTAGGCAACGCCTATCTCAGGCCGGATTTCATCTGGTAATCGTTGCAACAAATCCATGAGGACCATTGAATCAACACCTGTTGAAACAGCAACCAGAATTTTTTCAGGACTACCAAGTAGCCGATATTGAGCCTCAAATCTTGTATTCAGCAAAACTTTTCTCCTTTTTTCATTAAAAAAAGAGTGGTTTAAAATTTTCATTTCAACCACTCATCTTTAAAATTCGTTATTAATTACGTCGGCCACCACGGCCACCGCGCTTACCTTCAGTACTTCTCTTTAATGAAACTAACCGATCTTCACTATCTTTCAAAAAGCCTGACAACAATGAATCGAAGTCATCTTTTTGAGGTTCAACTTTTTTAGTCTGATAGCGATTCTTACCACCATTTGATGGACGAGAACCAGTCGATGCGCGAGTATCTTTATTAAATGTTTTCTGTGGACGAGATTTTGTTTCTGTTACTTGAGGCTTATCAACAGCTTTTCGTATTGATAAACTTATCTTACCATCGTCGCCAATGGATAAAACTTTAACTGTGACTTCATCCCCAACAGTTAGTGCATCATGAATATCTTTGATGAATCCATCAGAAACTTCACTAATATGTACTAATCCTGTTTTTCTGTCACCCAAATCAATAAATGCACCGAAATTTGTAATTCCTGAAACTTTACCTGAAACTTTCTCTCCGACTTCAATAGACATAAAAAAGTTGTTCCTCCTTAGATATATATACCATACTAGTATACCACGCTATAAACCTTGATACAAAGTTAAATCACGGGTAATTCTATCCCTGATTGATTAGTTTTTTAAATTTGCTTTATCACTAGGAAAACTATAGACAGTTTCACCTTTTTTAGAGAAATAATATTTTTCACGAATTAATTTTAATAAATAATCGTTATCATTTAATTGTTTAATTTGAAATTTAAGATCTTTTTGATTTGCTTTAGCTTTTTTTAATTTCGTTTGTTCAACTGCTGTTTCTTGCTTATAATGTGCAACCTTAAGCTTGGTTGAAATTAACTGTACGCTAAAGAAAATGATTATAATTATTAAAACAGCTCCTAATCCAATCATACGGCGGCGGTGAATAGTTACCAATCGTTGATCTTTTTTTCTTTCTGTTTTATTAGCTTTCATAAAATCATTATCTAAAAATTTAATTTTCGATTTATTATCGGCCATCTTGTCTCCTAACCCAATAAAGGACTCCAATTAAAAATCGATAATTATCGACTTTCTTCTGTATAAACTTCAGAAACAACTTCATATAAATCAATTGATTCTGCTTTTTTCGTTGTTTCTTTAAGCGCCATAACTCGAACAGTCAGCGTTTTATTACCAAATTGGATTGTTAACTCATCCCCAACAACAACATCTGTTGAAGATTTTGCCATTTTATCATTAATCATAATTCGACCCTTATCTGCAATTTCTTTTGCAACTGTACGACGTTTAATAATACGTGACACTTTTAAAAATTTATCTAATCTCATTAGTTAATCCCCTTTATTTATCTTATAAATTTTTTTAAAATACGTTTTCCAAATGGAAAGCTTAGCCATTCTCGAATCGAAAATAATTCCCATTTAACTGCTAAACCACCAAATATTCCAGCACCAATAGATCCAGAAACGAGCGCTATAATGCCACTCAACAATCGCTTGTCATTCGTCCAATTAATTAACTGATTATCTAATAAATAAACCACAATTCCCATAATTACACAAATTAAAGTTAATTTCATCATAAATTTGGGATCAATTAGTAACTGTCTAATCTCACTGGGTGACATAACCCACATGGCAATTAATACAAGTAATAAACTTAAGATTGTCGCAATACTTGCTCCAACTGTTCCTAATATAGAAACTAGGTAAAAATTAATACTCATTTTAAGTAACAATCCGATAATCAAAGCAATGACTGACGTACGATACAATCCCAGACTCTGTAGGACGCTGTTGTATGTTCCAATAACTGCTGCTAAGAAAATACTAAACATATAAACCGATAATGTACCATTTTGAAGTTGATCCCCAAATAAAGATTGGTTAACAAGTGGCATAACAGCAATCAGTCCGATGGTTGCCGCCATCGATAACGCCACCGTTATGTGCACTAACATCCCAGCATATCGTTGAAAATCCTTTTTTCGGTTTTCACGACGGGCCGAAGCCAGAGATGGCAATAACATCGAAGAGAACCCAACAGAAATAACTAGTCCAAGTTGTACTAAAGGCTGTGCACGGTCATAGACTCCTTTTAACGATTTTGCAATATTATTTGAATAACCAAAGTGCACTAATCCGTTTTTCACTGTGAATGAATCAACTAATTGTAATAGCACCATCATTGCTGCAAATAGACAGATGATAAGACCCTCCGAAAATAATTTTTTAGAGGTTATCAGTAATCTTTGCCAGTTTGTTTGAAGCCTAGTCTTCCTAAATTCAACCCTGTAAAAGTGAATAAAAGAAACACTTGCGCCAATAGCACCAATAGTTGCCCCAAACATTGCCCATGCTCCCATCGAATATAATGACATATTATTTTCAACCGCAATGTATGCCGCTAAAATAATGAGTCCAACACGTAATAGTTGTTCAACAACTTGGGAGACAGCAGTTTTGTTCATTTCAAAAATACCTTGATAATAACCACGTCCCACTGCTAAAACAGGTAAAAATAAGAACATAAATGAAACACTTTTAATTAAGCCTGCTAACTGTCCATCACCCATAGCTGTCGCAATCCATGAAGCTCCTAATTGTAAGCCAGAAAAGATAACTAAACTAAATATACTTAAAACAATAAATATATCATGAGACAATTTTATTTTATCTTCTTTCGAAGGCTCTTCAGCAATTAACTTACTAATGTAGACGGGAAATCCAGTCAAAGCAAAAGTCATCCCTATCCCATAAATAGGATAAACTTGCTGATAAATATAGAAGCCCGTATCTCCGACTAAATTTTGGAATGGCACTCGGTAAATGGCACTCAAAATCTTGGCAATTAGTGAGGCAATCGATAGAATCATTGCACCACGCATTAAATGTCTAAGTTGCTTATTTCCCATATCATTTCGATTCCTTTTTTATTAGTTAGCTGCAGTCACTGACCCAACGGATTCGCTTAACGCTTGAATAAAGTTTTGTAATTCAATCAACCAGTCAGTCTCAGTCATCTTAGGTTGAATCACTAAAATCACACGCATTTGTTTGCCCTGAGTTTTTAATGACGCTTTTAATTTTGTTGCTGATAATGCCATGAAAATTGCTTCCGTACCCAGCAATGTCGTTCCTTTTTCTGAAACAGAAACAATTAACTGGTCTTTATCTTTTTTAATTTTATCAACTAATGCCTTATCGGCAAATAATTTAAGTAAGCCAATTTCCATTAAGTTATTCACTTCAGTTGGAAATTCGCCGAAACGATCAATTAAATCACCTTGTACTTCCAAATATTGATCATAATTATCAAGCTGTCGAATACGTTTATAAATTTCAATTTTTTGACGCTGATCATCAATGTAAGATGATGGTAAATAAGCTTCAATATTAATGTCAATTTCAGAATCTGATTTAGGCTCAGCTTTTTTACCTTGTTTTTTATTCACAGCTTCTGTCAACATCTGTGTATATAAATCATATCCAACAGAATCAATGAAACCATGTTGTTGTCGGCCCAATAGATTTCCTGCTCCACGAATAGATAAATCTCGCATAGCAATTTTAAATCCAGAACCCAATTCGGTGAAGTCTTTGATTGCTTCTAAGCGTTTTTCGCTCACTTCAGTCAAAACCTTATTAGGTTTATACATAAAGTAGGCATACGCAATTCGACTACTACGACCAACACGACCACGTAACTGGTAAAGTTGCGCCAATCCCATGTGGTCAGCATTTTCGACAAATAATGTATTAGCATTAGAAATATCTACGCCCGTTTCAATAATTGTCGTTGTTACCAACACATCATAGACACCTTGAATGAAATCATACAAGACATTTTCTAATTGATTTTCAGTCATTTGACCATGGATATACGCGACACTAGCTTCAGGAACCATAATCTCAATTTCTGAAACTACTTTTTCAATATCTTCAACTCGATTATGCAAATAAAAAACTTGTCCACCACGTTGAAGTTCACGTTGTATTCCATCTCGAATAGTTCCACCATTTTGTTCCATTACATAAGTTTGAATTGGGTAACGGTTCAATGGTGCCGTTTCAATTACTGATAAATCGCGAACCCCAAGCATCGACATATTAAGTGTCCTTGGGATTGGCGTTGCCGTTAACGTTAAGACGTCCACTTGTGACTTAAACTCTTTGAGTCGTTCTTTATGTTTCACACCAAACCGTTGCTCTTCATCAACAATTAACAATCCTAAATCAGCAAATTGAATATCTTTCGATAAAATTCGATGTGTCCCAACGACAATATCTAATGCACCACTAGCCATTTTATCAGTTGTTTCTTTAAGTTGTTTCTTTGTTCTAAAACGAGATAAAATCCCAATTTCAACTGGAAATCCTTCGAATCGATTAATCATTGTTTCGTAATGTTGTTGCGCTAACACCGTTGTAGGCACTAATAAAGCAACCTGTTTATTATCTTGAATGGCTTTAAAAGCGGCACGTAACGCGACTTCTGTTTTCCCAAAACCTACATCACCAATCAATAAACGATCCATTGGTTTCTTTTGTTCCATATCGTGCTTAATTTCATTTGAACTTCTAATTTGATCTTCAGTTTCAGAGTATGGAAATGCATTTTCAAATTCCATCTGATAATCGTTGTCCTTTGAAAATTGAAATCCAACTTCTGCTTCACGTTCAGCATACAATGCAACTAAATCATCAGCAATATCTTCAATTTTAGCAGCAACTTTATTTTTCGTTTTGGTCCATTCAGTACCACCCAATTTGTTAATTCTAGGTGACTTAGATTCAGAAGAAACATACTTTTGAACCATGTTTAATTGGGTTACTGGAATAAATAATTTAGCTTCATCCCGATAAGAAATTGTCATATAATCTTGATGTTTACCATCGACTTCTAATGTTTCCATTCCAATAAACTGTCCAATACCATGATTAACATGGACCACATAGTCTCCTGGTTTCAAATCTTGATAACTTTTAAGGCGTTCTGCATTCGCTAATGTTTGGCGTTTTGGACGTTTTTTAGTGACTTTGTTAAACATTTCATGTTCTGTCACAACAACTAAGTTTGCCATTGGCAATTCAAATCCAGCTTGTAAGTTACCTTCTACTACCTGAACTTTTCCTAACTGTAGGCTATCCAAAGTCGTCATGATAGAAGGAATCTCAAAATCATCCAAGGTTTGTGAGACTTTATCAAGTCGCTCTTTATCTTGAACCATAACAATAATAGTCTGTTTCTTTTTTAACCAACGATCCATTTCTGTTTTAAGTAATGGCATTTGGCTAAAAAATTGTTGCATGGCATGTCCTGGTACATCAATCAATTGATTAAATTTGAGGTGACCCATTCCTTTTTGAAAATGAGCCAGAAATAATTCAGCATGCGATTCATTTTTCAATAAATCTCGTAATTCAAATCCAAAAACACTTGTAGACAAAACTTGATGTGTTTTTAACTTATCTGCCATCCAGTTATCTTCATCTAGTTTAAGCGTCTTTTCAGCTTCTAATAATCTCGGATAATCGTCCATTACAATTAAACCATTGCTACCCAAGTAATCTAACAGACTTGTTTTACCTTGATAAATAATATCGCTAAATAATAAATGTTCCGGAGCTAAGCGTCCTTTTTCAAAATCACTCATAAGCGGCATAATATTTGATTCTAATCGCTCTTGATCATCATTATCTAATCGCTTATATTCAACACCATACGCTTTTTTTAATGTTTGACTAGCTTCCAATAGCATAGCGTCAGTCGCAATAAAATCTGTCGCGGGTATAATTTGAATCTGGTCCACATTCTCTAAGCTTCGTTGATTAGTCACATCAAAATAACGTAATGAATCTATTTCCGTATCAAATAAATCTAGTCTAATTGGGTTTTCTACGGTCAATGGGTAAATATCCAAGATAGAACCACGTACAGCAAAATCCCCAGGACGTTCAACCAACTTTTGACGTTGATAGCCCATCGTAAAGAGTTGAGTTTCCGTGGCTTTCAAATCAATATCTTTTCCAACAGCTAAGTTTAATGTTGCTTGTTTCCACGTTGAAACAGGTGCTAGAAAACGTCGTAACCCCGAGATTGATGTTACAACAATCTTTGGTGTTCCTTCTAATAGAGCCTGAAGCGTTTGGACACGTTCACTTTTAGATTCTGGTGAACTTGTTGCCAGTTCTGCAGCTAATAATTCTTCAACTGGGAATGTAAGCACATCTTCTTCATTAATAAAGTTAGTTAAATCTTCATTTAATTGTGTTGCATGAAATAAATTATCTGTCACAACCAACATAGATTTTTTTTTATCTTTAAAAATAGTAGCTAACATCAATGTTTTAGCTGAACCCGTTAGTCCAGTTAACAATTGTCTTGTATTAGGTTCAATATTTGTTAGCCAGTTATCTACACCAGGAACAGTCTGCATCATTGCTTCTAAATTCATTATTCTACCCTTTACCCTTTTCTAAACAGCTTTTTCTTATTTATGGTTATACTTGTTCATCGTATTCATAAAATCATCTGTTTCCAACCAATCCTCAATTGCTAAAGTTGCTGTATTGATTGCATCACCTAAGTCTTTTTCTTGGTTTTTAGAAAATTTCGTTAATACCCAATCTACGACAGAAACTTTGTCTGGATGGTCAATACCAATTTTAATACGTTTAAATTCCTGTGTTCCTGTATGTGCGATAATGCTTTTCAAACCATTATGTCCGCCTGCTGATCCTTTTTGACGTAATCGAATCCGACCAACTTCTAAATCAAGATCATCGTTCACAATAAGGATGTCTGAAACATCAATTTTATAGAAATCCATCAACGGTCTAACAGCTCGACCTGAATCATTCATATAAGTAGATGGTTTAACTAAGACAATTTTTTCACCATTTAAATTAAACGATGCCACTTGCGCTTCATACTTGCTAGATCCAAAATCGGCATTATGTTGTTTTGCAAATACATCTACTGTAGCGAATCCGACATTGTGTCTTGTTCCATCATACTTTTGCCCAATATTTCCTAAACCGACTATCATTTTCATTTTAATTTCTCCTTTAAATAAACGCAAACATCTGGGCAAGTTTATTCAACTTACCCAGCATTTCGACCCTATTCTTTTCTTTCAACTATTATACCATACTCGATTTATGAAAATTTTGTGAAAGAACTCTCTCATCTAGTATGTTTTTTCACAAACAAACATGTTATAATTATTCAGTAATAATTATAGCTCTGAAAGGATGAATTATTTTGACAAAAACAGAAAATCATCAAAAAGTTATCTTAGTCGGCGATGGCGCCGTAGGTTCTAGTTACGCATTCGCAATGACACTCCAAGGTGTCGGCGAAGAATTCGGTATCATCGATGTTGCGAAAGATCGCACTGTCGGAGATGCTTTAGATTTAGAAGATGCAACACCATTCGCATTTCCTAAACGTATCTACTCAGCAGAATACTCTGACTGTGAAGATGCAGATCTTGTCGTTATCACTGCTGGTGCTCCACAAAAACCAGGTGAAACACGCCTTGACCTTGTAAACAAAAACTTAAACATCTTGAAAAGTATCGTATCTCCAATCGTTGAATCTGGATTTAAAGGTATTTTCTTAGTTGCTGCTAACCCAGTTGATATTTTAACTTACGCAACAATGAAATTCTCTGGTTTCCCTAAAGATCGTGTTATTGGTTCAGGTACTTCACTTGATACTTCACGTTTACGTGTTGCTTTAAGCAAATTAACTGACATTACAGATCCTCGTTCAATCCATGCTTACATGATGGGCGAACATGGCGATACAGAATTTGCTGCTTACTCAGCTGCAACTGTTGGTGGTCTTCCATTCTTAGATTGGGCAAAAGCTAACAACATTTCTGATGACCAACTTGCTAAAATTGAAGATGACGTTCGTAACAAAGCTTACGAAATTATCAACAAAAAAGGCGCAACATTCTACGGTATTGGTACAGCATTAGCTCGTCTTTCAAAAGCAATTTTGCGTGACGAAAATGCCGTATTACCTGTTAGTGCATACATGGACGGACAATATGGTTTGAACGATATTTATATCGGTACACCAGGTGTTGTTAATGGCCAAGGTCTTGCACAAATCATCGAAGTACCTTTAAGTGATGTTGAATCTAAACGTATGACTGATTCAGCTGCTACTTTGAAACAAGTATTAAATGATGGTCTTAAAGCATTAGGTGAATAATTTTTAATTATTTTCCAAAAAAGGAACGGAAGACATTCTTCCGTTCCTTTTTTAATACAATTTTAATAGTCAAATTACTGTTAAAAAGCTTTTTTTATGGTATTATAAAAATGTAAATGAGAAAAATTTAATATTTGGAGGCGCCTATATGTTATTAAATACTTTAGTTAAACCATTAAAAGAACTAACAACCGTCCGTGAAAGTGTCACACTTGAAGAAGCACTTACGGTCCTAGAAAATTCTGGATTCCGTTGTGTGCCAATCTTAGATGAAACGGGTCAAATTTTCCGTGGTAATATTTATAAAATGCATATTTATCGTCATAAATCACAGGGTGGCGATATGTCACTTCCTGTTACTTATCTTCTTAAAAATGCGACTAAGTTTATTTCATCTGATTCAGCTTTCTTCAACGTTTTCTTTTCAATTAAAGACTTACCTTATATTGCTGTTTTAAATGAAAACAACTATTTTGAGGGTATTTTAACACATACACGTCTTCTAGATATGTTGTCTCAATCATGGAATTTTGATGTTGGTAGTTATGTCTTAACTGTTATTTCAGCTGGCGAACGTGGTGATTTAGTTGATATGGCTAAAATCATTACAAAATATTCATCAATTGCTAGTTGTATGACTTTAGATGTTAAAGAAGGCGAATTATTACGCCGAACATTATTCACATTACCAGCTGGTGTAAACCAAGAAAAAGTTGATAAAATTGTTGATAACTTAGGACGTAAAGAATTTATTGTTTCTGAAATTGAAGATTTACGTAGTTAGACAAAAAAACAGACCCTTTCGGGTCTGTTTTTTTAATGCATTCTTTTATCAAAGTGAATAGCACGATCTAAAACGAGCATTATTGGTGCTGTAATTGTCATTATTACAAATTCAGATAATGCTGTTGTACCGTAAGTAGGCCAGAACGGTAAGCTCGCTGTAATGTTCAACATAATAGCGATTAAAAACATGGTAAATGAGAAAACCATAATATTTAAAAGCATTTTTTGCCACATTTTCTTAAACTTAGGACTAACAAAAATCACAATTAAAAGACCCATGATTGTTTGTACGCCCCCAAAAAGAACATCTAACGGACTGCTGTAAAAGAGATTAAATAAGATAACCCCTAATGAAACACCCCAGATATATTTCTTATTGAAAAGTACTAAGTGATTCAATCCTTCTGATAGTCGAAATTGAATAGCACCACTAGCCATGTTCACCATTCCTGGAACAACTGCCAATACGATATAAAGTGCAGCGATTAAACCATTAATGATTACCTGGTTTACACGATTATTTTTTGTCATTATTAATAGACTCCCTTAGTTTTTTAGCGTGGGATGGTTACGAACCACGTTTTTTTATGTCTTTTTACTGTTTATTTTTCTTTATGTATTGCTGAAACAAGTCCAACACTCATTCTAAGCGCATCATCAACCTCAAGCATACTTTTTTTCGATACATGCGTGATACGATCTTTTAGACGTTGCTTATCAATTGTGCGAATTTGCTCCATTAGTATAACTGAATCTTTTTCAATACCATCTCTACTTGCTAAAAGTCCAACATGTGTTGGCATTTTAGGCTTCTGGATGCGCGCCGTAATGGCGGCAACGATGACTGTCGGACTATAACGATTCCCAATATTGTTTTGGATAATGAGAACAGGTCTCATACCGCCTTGTTCAGAACCAATAACGGGCGATAAATCTGCATAGAATATATCACCACGTATGATACTTTCAACCATCTTATCCCAACTCTCTACATAATTTGAAGGTGCAATAACACTTCATCTTCAGATCCTTTAAAATCATTACAGATTTCACTATTCAATTGTCCCATTTCTGAGTAGCCATCAATTAACTCATCCATCATTTTTTTATGACTTAAAATAGAGTTAAATATTTCGCTATCCTTCAACGCTTCATTGGTAATCGAATAATATGCACAGTAATCGGCTATATGACTCATTGCTACTTTCTCATTTTTATCCATCTGCACTTCCCCCATAGAATTACACTCTACAGATAGTTTACCATAGCAAACTAAGCAAATAAATACTAATTTAGGTAGACATGTGGTACTCGTCCTGAAAGTGCACAGATTATTTCATAATGAATTGTTTCAGCGTACGTTGCAACATCCTGTGCTGTAATCATTTCATCGCCATCTTGGCCTATTAGAGTTACTTTTGTATCATTTGGCATTTCATGTGGCAATCTAATCATTAATTGATCCATGCAAACTCGACCAATTATTTCGCAAAATTGACCGTCGACTAATAGTTTAAAGCCTTGCATCTTTCGGGGCATACCATCTGCATACCCAATTGGTACTGTACCAACCCATTCATTTTCTTGAGCTTGATATGTAATACCGTAACCAACTGAATCACCTGCATGGATTTCTTTCACATAACTTAATTCAGATGTTAATCCAAATGCTGGTTTTAACGCATAAGGTAGTTCTAATTCACCACCAGATGGATTTAAACCATACATTGAAATGCCCATCCGAATCATATTACCGTTGCAAGCAGAGTGCCATAAGCTCGTTGCAGAATTAGAAACGTGTACATAACGAGGTCTATCAGAAACTACTGACATCAATTCATTAAATTTTGACATTTGTTTTTTAAAATACGAATCATTAGGAGAGTCTGCTGTCGCAAAGTGAGTAAAAACCCCTTCAAAGTTTAATGTATTTTGATGACTTCCAAGGAAATTAATTGCCTCTAAAAACGGTTCTGCTTCTCTAAAACCAATACGACCCATTCCTGTATCCAATGCTAAATGAACGGCCAAAGGCGCTAATTTTTCTTCACTCAGTAACTTATTAGCTTCTTGTAACCAGCCAAGTTCTGAAACAGTTACAGATATTTTGCTTTTTGCCAGTAACGGTGCATATTCAACTTTCGTTAATCCCAGAATCAAGATAGTTTCAACAAACCCGGCTTCTCGTAACGCTAATGCCTCATCAATTATTGCCACACAAAAACCTTTTACACCAGCATCTTTTGCAACTTTAGCTACTTCAATCAATCCATGACCATACGCATCAGCTTTAACAACAGCAAAAATAACCGTCTCATCTGTTAATGTCTTTTTTTCAGCTGTGATATTTGCCTTAATAGCTGCCCTATCTACCACGATTTGGGTTGGACGATGATAACCTACAACCATTTTTACATCCCCTTTTCTTGATTTTCTAAAATAACTTCAGTCATAACTAAATTGTTCGTATGAGAAATTGAAATAAAGCCATTACCCTCAAAAGGGTGCTGCGTAATTATCGGTTTACCAATTTCATTATTTAATATTTCAACATCTAAAAAGCCAACTTTATCCCCTATTCCCGTTCCAAAAGCCTTACTGTATGCCTCTTTGGCGGAAAATCTTCCAGCAATAAATTCGTCTTTATGACTACCTTTTAATTCATCAAATTGTTTAATTTCATTTGTTGTGAGAATCTTTGTTATAAATTCTTCATGTTGTTTTGCCAACTTTACTACTCGATCAATATCGGCAATATCAACACCAATTCCATAAATCATATTATCACCTATTTCTTTTCATTGATATCCTTGTTAAGTTTATCAAATTTATTCATTTTCTGCACTAAAATCGTTTATATTTTACCTATCAATATTGTAAGAATAGCAATTTTAAACAAAAAAAGAGACCTAAATTAATAGGTCTCTTTTCAATATTCAAATTAATCTTTTGTTCTGATTGTGAAGTTACGTTTTGGTGCGCTACTTCCGTTTGAACGGTTGTCATTTGAACGATTATCGCTTGAGCGGTTACCTTTGTAACCTCCGCCACCATTACCATTGCTACGGCGATCGCTACTTCCGTTACGACGATCTGAACTTCCACCGTTACTACGGTTTCCGCCACCATTACGGTTGCCTTGGTAACCACCACCGTTGCCACCACGACGATTTCCACCGCCATTGCCGCTACGACGGTTGTTTCCGCCACCACCGCCACCCCCCTTACGTCTAGGTAATGGGCGTTCTGGTGTAATCTTAACAGGTACTTGTGATGAATCATTTTTAATAACATCACTAAGTAATGCTGCAACTAAATCAGCAACTTCAAACTTAGCCATTAATTCAGTAGCTTGTTTTGCATATTTTTTAGTATCAGTTTTGTTAACTAAGGCAGTAACGTCAGCGATTGCTGTTTCAATTTGACCAGCAAATGCTTCATCATCTGTAGGTGGTGTTAAAGCCACCATACGTTTCTTAGTTAATTTTTCGATTTGACGTAAGTAATCCATTTCATTTGGTGAAACAAATGTCAATGAAGTTCCTTTATGTCCGGCACGGCCTGTACGGCCAATACGATGGACATAACTTTCAGGATCTTGAGGAATATCATAGTTAAAGACATGGGTAACCCCAGAAATATCTAAACCACGAGCAGCAACATCAGTTGCAACTAAAATATCAAGTTTACCTGATTTAAATTCACGTAAAATACTCATACGACGTTGTTGTGATAAATCACCATGGATTCCTTTAGCGTTGTATCCGCGCATTTCAAATCCTTTAGCTAATTCGTCAACACGACGTTTTGTACGACCAAACACGATTGTTTGTGTTGGGTTTTGAGCATCATACATACGTGTCATGATATCAAATTTTTCGAAATCTTTTGAGATTACGTAGAATTGATCAACTAAGTCAGTTGTTAATTCTTTTGCCTTAACAGTTACCAAAGTTGGATCTGTCATAAATCTTTCACCAATACGGCGAATAGCAGTTGGCATTGTTGCAGAGAATAACAATGTTTGACGTTCGTCAGGAACAGTTGTTAAGATGCTTTCGATATCTTCAACGAATCCCATATCTAACATTTCATCAGCTTCATCTAAAACCAAAGTTTTAACATTACCTAATTTAACGGTGCGACGACGAATATGATCTAATAAACGTCCTGGTGTTCCAACTAAAATTTGAGGTGCGCGATTAAGACTCTTGATTTGACGACGAATATCAGACCCACCATAAACAACTTGAACTTTAGCATGTTTTTCTTTACCTAAACGGTAAAGTTCTTCTTGCGTTTGAATAGCAAGTTCACGTGTTGGTGAGATGATAAGTGCTTGAACTTCATCTTTTGTTGTATCAATTGTATCTAAGATTGGTAAACCAAATGCAGCAGTTTTACCAGTACCTGTTTGTGCTTGTCCAATAACATCTTTTCCTTCTAAAGCCATTGGAATTGTTTCAGATTGGATAGGTGTTGCTTCTTCAAAACCGCTGCGTTGAACGGCCTTTAGTAGTTCATCGGATAGTCCTAATTCTGTAAATTTCAAGTATAAATTCCTCCTAATGTGTTTGCAAACTAACATGCTTCACAACACAGTTAAGAGTTCGTCGTCAATTACTGTCTTGTAAAGTTAAATTAATTTAAGTCTGACCCTTCATGAGTCACTATTTAAACTATAATAGCACCTTAAATAATATTAAGCAACTCTCTAATTACTTTGTAAAGCCGATAAAACGGTTTCTAAATGAACGCCATGGCTTCCTTTAATCAAAATAGAATCTTTTTCAGTACGTATTTTTAATAAATCTTCAACCATAGCTTCTTTTTCATCTAAATCATAATAATGAAGATGTTGATCATCATACTTTGATTTTAATGCTGTTGCTAAAGATTTTATTTGTTCTCCGTAAAGATAAACGCTTTGAATTTTTTCATTATCAAAACTATCAGCCAAGCTGAGATGCATATCGCTAGATTGCTCACCTAATTCAAGCATATCACCCAAAACAACCATTCGATTACCTTCAACATCGCTGTTTGAGAATGCTTTGATAACAGCTTTTGCAGCTGTCGGATTTGAATTATAGACATCACTTAAAATTGACTCGCCCAAATGACCTCTAAGCCACTCTGTCCGATTCTTCGTTAAATCAAAATCACTAAGCGCCTTTACAATATTTTTAGGTGACACACGATAATGACGACCAACTGAGATAGCAGCCATCGCATTATCTACGTTATATGTGCCAATCATTGGAATTGTAAAATTAAAATCAGCCATTTCTCTCACTTTAAAGCTAGTCATTGTTTGATTGCCGACAACATTTGAAACACTCAAGTCAGCACTTTCACCATGACCGAAGCCAAATGATTGCTGTTCAATATTGGAAACACGTTCTCTTAATAACGGTTCATCTGCATTATAAACCAACAAGCCGTCTTCTTTCAGCCCATTCACAATTTCCATTTTTGCATCCGCAATTTTATCTCGCGTACCAAAAAATTCGATATGTGCTTCGCCAATCATCGTAATAACAGCGACATCAGGTTGTGCAATTCGACTTAAAAAGTCTAACTCACCAGGATGATCCATCCCCATTTCGACAACAACAACTTCCGTATTAGGTTCTATACTTAATAAAGTCATCGGTACGCCTAAATGATTATTGAAATTCGCTTCCGTTTTACAAACATTATATTGCTGACTTAAAATTTCTGTAATCATATCTTTAGTTGTCGTTTTACCGTTACTACCAGTAACTGCGACAACTTTAGGATTAATTTTATCCAAGTAATGTTTTGCTAAATCTTGGTAAGCCATTAATGTGTCATCTACTAAGATAGCTGGGATTTTCGTTGGCATTGTATCTTGATGGTCAACTGCCCATAAAGTCGCTGTTGCACCATTATCAATCGCACTTTGGATATAATCATGACCGTCATTTTCTGCCACAATAGGTACAAATAAACTGCCTTCCGTTAGTTGTCGACTATCAAATGAAACACTCGATATATTAATTGGTTCATCAGTAATTTCGTTCTTGGCGCTAACTGCGCTCGCAATTTCAGTTAATTGCATTTTCATTATATAAACCCTCGCATTCATATGACCATTAAATCTATTGTTTACTATTATTTGCCTGATTTTTTTTCAATGCTAATTGTAATAATTCTTCAATTAAATCACTGTAACTCAGCCCAACGGCTTCCCACAATCTTGGATACATTGCATTTTTATAAAATCCTGGCATTGTTGTAATCTCATTTAAATAAATATCTTGGTTAGCGCTAATTAAAAAATCACACCTAGCAAGCCCTGATCCATCAATAACCGCAAAAGCTGTTTTAGAAAAACCAACTATCTTATCCAATAATTCCTCATCGAGTTCAACTGGAATTCTGGCTTCGTGATCTTCCTTCATTGCAAGTTTACGATCATAGACGTCATCAAACGACAAAATTTCTCCTGGTACACTTGTTGCGATTTCTTCGTTACCTAATAATCCAATTTCAATTTCACGTGCTACAATGCCTCGTTCTACAATCACTCGAGGACCAAGTTCAAAAGCATTATCAATTGCATATTGTAATTCAACACTATTATTCACCTGTGTAACACCGATTCCTGAACCCAAATTAGATGGTTTCACATACATTGGATAAAGTAATTCGCCCTCACATCTGGCAATCACACTTGCAGTGTTATTTTCCCAAGACTGTGAGTCAATCGCTTGGAATGGTACAACCGGAATTCCGGCTTGTTTAAAGAGTAATTTACTCATTATTTTATCATTACCGACAGCCGATGCTAGTACACTGTTACCAACATAGGGGATATTCAACGTTTCAAGTAGTCCTTGGACAGTTCCATCTTCACCATTTGGGCCATGTAAGACAGGAAAAACCACACTATCTTCAGGGTCAAATCCATTTGGCAAAAATTTTATTCCAGTTGAATTTTCATGATTATTCGTTGCTTGTCCTTTTTCATCTGTTTCTCTAAGTCTTAAATTATCAACAAATTTAACTGGTTCGTTAAGCGTCTGACCTTGCAGCCAATTCCCCGTTTTCGTAATATAAACTGGAATTACCGAATAGTATTGGTAATATATCGCTTGTGTTATTTGAAAAGCAGTTGAAAGTGAGATCTCATGTTCTGCACTTTTACCACCATAGAGTAAATAAACTCGCATTCGTATTGCCCTCCATTTTTTGCACGTCCTATTGTACCATTCTTTTTAAATTCAACAAAAATAAAAAAAGATAACATAATAATACGTTATCTTTTTAGAATATAATACTGTCTTCAAAAGCAGATTTGTTAGAAACTTCGATAAACCATTCTTGATCTACAAATCGATACTCCAAATTAGCAACTAACTTGGCACTTTCTGTCTCCAATGTTGGCTCATGCCACTTCATCTGAGAAACGTTATCTATCATAATATAGACAGGTAATATTAACTTCGTATTATTAATTGTGATCCTTGAAAAATCTAATATTACACCTTCAACAAATAATGGCATTAATTCTTCAACAATTTTTTTAGGTATCTTTTTCAACGTCATAGGACGTCGTCTAAACAGACCATTTTTTTCACGATACGATTGATTCGCATGTCTAATAATTGATTTAGAAAAAACATTATAAAATTGCGTTAAATAACGATAGTAGATTTTTAATGCATCATTTGGTAACGTTAAAAAAACGTAGTCATTCTGCAATTTATAGTAAAAAGGTGATTGAATATGAGAAAATGCATGTCCCAAATATAAGAATTCTGCTACTTCTCTTGGTGTTATTAATTCTAAATCATCTTGACTATCGAAATCAATCCAACTTTGCTTTAACCCAACAGTCTTTTTATTCAAATAACGTGCAGTATCTTCTTCCCCGGTTACCGTGTTAAATCCTGTTGCGATGTCAATTTCATTTTCATAATCCACTGGGTTTAACGATAAAATATTAGTTGGTAATCTGGGAATGCTTGTTATGAAATCTTCTTTGGAAATCCCATATGATAAAATCAAATGAGAAACCGTTTCAACATGAACGTAGACTAAATTGTCTCTCACCACTATCATCCCCATTTTATAAAATAGTTTACATTGCTTCTAATCTTTCAATTCTATCTTCCATCGGTGGATGTGTTTGAAATAATCCAGTTGTTTTTTTCTTCAATGGATTTGAAATATAAAGTGCCGCACTACTTGGATCGGCACGTTCCATTGGTTTACTATCAGAAATTTTTTCCAACGCATGGATTAGTCCTTGCGGATTACGCGTTAATTCAACAGCAGAAGCATCAGCCAAATATTCTCTGTTTCGAGAAAGTGCAAGCTGAGCAATTGTTGCTGCAATTGGTCCTAAAATAACCAATAATAATGATAAAATCATCAAAATAATTTCTAATGATCCGCCACCTTCTCGATCATCACTTCGACGGCGACCTCCGCCCCACCAAAATGAGTTCATTCCAATATTTACTAATAATGAAATTGCTGCCGATAATGCTAATGCAATTGTTGATAATCGAATATCGTAGTTGCGTACATGCGAAATTTCATGCGCCATAACGCCTTCTAATTCTTCACGATTTAATCGATTGATTAAGCCACTTGTTGCAGCAACTGCCGCGTGTTCTGGATTATTTCCCGTTGCAAACGCATTAGGACTATCATCTTCAATAATAAACACTTTTGGCATTGGAACTTGGCCCACAATCGCCATATCTTCAACAACATGCCATAATTCAGGTGCATCATCGACTGATTTTATTTCAGTTGCATGATTCATACTCATGACAACGCTAGTTGATTGTGAAATCATCAATCCCATATAAACAACTGCAATGACAACAGCCATAAGTAGTCCAGAAACAGCACTATTGAAAAAAACATAGCCAACGGCACTACCAATCGCAACCATCAATAAAACAAAACCAATTAAAACATAAACTGTTTTGCGCTTATTTCGCGCGATTTGATCATATAGCATTAGTTATCTCCTAACTGTTTAATCAAATGAAACGTTGGGTACAGCTTTTTCAGCTTCAGGGACTTCAAGATATTCTACTTTTGTAAAATGATGAATTCCGGCAACAATGTTACTTGGAAATGATTGAATTTTTGCATTTAAACTTGCAGCAGTTGAGTTAAATAGTTGACGTGAATAAGAAATTTTATTTTCTGTATTTGATAGTTCTTCCATTAACTTAGTGAATTCTGTGTTAGCTTTTAAATCTGGGTAACTTTCAGATAACGCAAAAATACTTTTCAATGATTGACTCAATTGATTAGAAACTTCCATTGTTGTTTCATGTGCATCCGTTGGTACTTGTGTTAATTGATTACGTAATTCAACTACTTTAGCAAATGTTTCTTTTTCGTGAGTTGCATATCCCTTAACAGTTGAAACTAAGTTAGGAATTAAATCATTACGACGTTTTAATTGGACGTCAATTTGACTCCATGATTCCTCAGTCCGGATTTTTGCTTTTACTAAACCATTGTAGCCGCTAATGTACATAATAACTAAAAGTACTACGATAACTCCGATAATAATCATTGCCATAATTTTCAGTCTCCTCTTTAAATATAAAGTGTCTTATTTTAGTTTCTATTCTTAATTATCATACCAAAGTTAGACCCTTTTAGAAAGCAATTAAGCTAACGGTTACACCAATTTATCTAACTAGTTTTAATAATGTGATTATTATGGCATAATAGCATTATTAAGAAATTTGTAAAGGGGATTATTAACATGAATGTATTATTTGTATGTATGGGAAATATTTGCCGATCACCAATGGCTGAAGCAATGTTACGAGACGATTTAGCTAAGTTAAACCTTTCTGACCAAGTAACTGTTGATTCTGCTGGCACAAGTTCTTCACAAGAAGGAAATGGCGCCCATGAAGGGACTATTACTAAACTTGTTGAACATCAGATTCCAACAGATGGCTTAATCTCACGTCCGGTTAGTTACTTAGATTTCATTAATAGTGATTTAATTATTGCAATGGATGATATCAATGTTGAGCGTCTTGAAAAAGCTGCACCTGCATCTAAAAAAGAAAAAATCGTTAACTTCCTTTCAATTGTTCCCGGTAAAGAAAAAGAATCTGTTCCTGATCCATGGATTACTGGTGACTTTGACGAAACTTATAACTTAATTAGTCTTGGAATGCCTTACTGGATTGATTATATTAAAGCACAAATTAAATAATAAAAATGACCACAAATTTTAAAATTTGTGGTCATTTTTATTATTTATTATTATGAATCATTTTAAAATACTTTTGAACTGTTTTTGGTGCAGCATTGTATGTCCAATCTTTAACATACTCACCTTGGACCATCAAACGTCCGGCACCCGTATCATCACAAGTAATTAATGTGACTAATTTTTCTCCGGGTACATCATCAATAACTTGAACGTCTGTTGCTTTGATATATTTCATTTTAGATGTTTCATACTCATAAATCTTTTTAGCATCTGTTAAATAGATTTTTTGGCCAATTTTCATGCTAACTAATGGACTAAACAATAAATCCTTTCGAATCATATGATGTCCAGCAAGTGCATAATTACCCTCGCCCATTTTTTGGTTTTCCTTTAAAGTTCCAGCAGCAAGTGCCAAGGTATCAGTGCTAACGCCTTTAGCAATCGGCAAGTTCATTGAGACATCCGGAATACTAATTTCTCCAAGTAAAACCAAATTTTTTTCATTTGCTTTTGCTTTCACGACATCTGCCGTATTCAAACTCTTAACTTCACTAAAATCAAAGGATGCTTTTTTATTTTTATTTTTATCGACTAATTCTGAATTAATGGTTGGGTCTGTTAGTCCAACAATAAAGTTTTTAATTTGTTCATTGAATACTAGCGAAAGCCCCACCAATAACAATAGTATTAATAATATAGTTGTTAGCCATTTTTTCCAACGACTTTTTTTAGCTGCTTTATTTTTTTCCATTAATAACCCCCACTTTCGCTTAACAACTATTTTACCATATAACTTTTATCCTTGTTTAGTGTTATGATTATAATTATCAAAAAATATCTTTAGGGGGACTGTTTAATTTGTTGACTTCACTAAAATCAACATTTTTTCGTTCTAGACAACCTTGGGAACAAAATTTATTTGTTTTATGGTTTGGTACGTTCATGGCTGGCGTGGCATTTAGTTTAATTATGCCATTTATGTCACTTTATATTGATACGTTAGGTGACTTCACCAAAACCGAATTAAATTTTTATAGCGGCATTACCTATTCATCTACATTTTTAATTACCGCCATTGTTTCCCCACTATGGGGTCGTTTAGCTGATCGAAAAGGTCGTAAATTAATGATTTTAAGAGCTTCATTCGGAATGGCCATTGTTTTAGGCCTGATGGGGCTTGTCAGTAACGTTTACCAATTAATTGCGTTACGTTTATTACAAGGTGTCTTTTCTGGTTATATTAGTAACTCACAGGCACTGATTGCAACAGAGACACCCAAGCGGCAAAGTGGTAAAGCACTCGGTATTTTAGTTACCGGTAGTGTTACTGGTACTTTATTTGGACCACTAATCGGTGGCGCAATAGCTGGGGTCTTCGGCTATCGTATTACCTTCTTCATTACTGCTGCGATTTTGCTAATTGTTTTCTTACTTAGTTATTTCTTTGTACATGAACATTTTACGCCTGTTGAAAAAGGTGAAATGCAAACGTCAAAAGAAATCTTCAAGAAATTACATCATCCTAAATTAATTATCGGGATGTTTGTCACTACCTTAATCATTCAAGCATCAAATTATTCCATTAGTCCTATTCTAAGCTTATACGTTCGAGAACTCTTACATAACGTTGGAAATGTTACCTTTATCAGTGGGTGTGTGGCTTCTATTCCAGGAATAGCAACGCTAATTGCTGCGCCTCGCTTAGGAGTACTAGGCGATAAAATTGGAACAGAACGTATTTTAAAAATTGCACTTACTGTCGCAATTTTCATTTTTATTCCAATGGCATTAGTGACTAATGTTTGGCAACTTGGCGGCTTACGTTTCTTAATTGGGATTACGGATGCCGCAATGTTACCTGCAGTTCAAACAATTCTAACAAAAAATACACCGGCAGAATTCACAGGTCGAGTGTTCAGTTACAATCAATCATTCCAAGCCATGGGATCAGTCGTTGGTCCTATGATTGGCTCTACCGTTTCTGGCGTATTCGATTACAAAGGTGTCTTTATTTCTACCGCTATTTTAGTTGGTATTAATCTCATCTGGGTTCTCTACGTCACAAAAGGGATGTATTCACGAAAAGCTGAATAGTAACGTTCAATCTAGTTGAACGTTACTATTTTTTTGTATAAAAAAAGGAAGAAGCTTATTGGCTTCTTCCTTTTCGAAATAGTTCTTATTTTGCAGCGTTTGCGTCTGTAAGACCATATTTCTTGTTGAAACGATCCACACGGCCATCGGCTTGAGTGAATTTTTGACGTCCAGTATAGAATGGATGTGAATCCGATGAAATTTCGACACGAATCAATGGGTATGATTTGCCATCTTCCATTTCAATTGTTTCTTCTGAATGTTTTGTTGAACCTGAGATAAATTTGTAACCTGAAGTAGTATCCATAAATACAACTTCATGGTAATCTGGATGGATTTCTTTTTTCATAAGTAAGTATTCTCCTTTGCCCTAATCCATCTGCTGAATTAGAGTTATTCTTTATATTACAACATGCACAATCTTATCACGAATTAACTCGTTTTACAATTAAATTTTATTTACTTGTTTTTGTTAACTCTTTTAAAAATTCAGCATTATTTTTTGTTTTCTTCATTTTTTGGATAACACGTTCCGTAGCACCTAGTGAATCGCCTGTCATCATCTTTCGAATCTGCCATAGTTCTTCAATTGTTTGCTTAGATAATAATAATTCTTCTTTACGTGTACTTGATTTTTTTAAATCGACAGCAGGGAAGATACGGCGTTCAGCAAGCTCTCTTGAGAGTTGTAATTCCATATTACCGGTTCCTTTGAACTCTTCATAAATCACATCATCCATTCGGCTACCCGTATCAACCAAAGCAGTTCCTAATATTGTCAGGCTTCCACCTTCTTCAATATTACGTGCAGCACCAAAGAATTTTTTAGGTCGATAAAATGCTGCTGGATCAATCCCACCTGATAACGTCCGTCCGCTTGGCGGAATCGTTAAATTATACGCTCTAGCCAAGCGAGTAACTGAATCCATTAAAATAACAACATCTTGCTTATCTTCAACTAATCGCATTGCACGTTCTAAAACAAGTTCAGAAACACGCGCATGGTTCTCTGGTTGTTGATCGAATGTTGACGATACAACATCACCTTTAATTGATCGTTCTAAATCAGTCACTTCTTCAGGTCGTTCATCAATTAATAGTACGATTAATTTTACATCGGGATGATTTTCTGCGATTCCTTGAGCAATCTCTTTAAGTAAAGTTGTTTTCCCAGCTTTAGGTGGTGCCACGATTAAACCACGTTGACCAAATCCAATAGGAGCAAATAAATCAGTTAATCTCGTTGAAAGATTTTGACTAGTTGTTTCTAAAGTTAATTGTCGATTAGGATATAAGGGCGTCAGTGCAGGAAAATGTGGACGTTCCTTTGCTTCTTCTGGATTTTTACCATTAACTGTATCAACGTGCATTAACCCATAATAACGTTCATTAGGCTTTGGTGGTCGTGCTTTACCTCCGACTAAATCCCCATTTCTTAAATTAAATCGCTTAATTTGTGAGGCAGAAATATAAATGTCCTCTTGTGATGGGCCGTAGTTAATTGGACGCAAAAAACCGAATCCATCCTGATTGGGAACAATGTCTAAGACACCTTCCATCAAAATGAATCCTTGTTGTTTTGCTTGAGCCCTTAGAATTGCCAAAGACAATTCTTTTTTATTCATTTGGCTATAATATTGTATTTTATATTCTTGGGCATAGCCATAAATTTCTTTAAGCGTCTTGTCTTTTAATTCACCCATCGTTAAGAAGTCGCTCATTTAATCACCTAATCTTCATCAATAATTTCTACATCAGCAGATAAATTTGTCATTTTTTGTACAACGCAATCATAACCACGTAAAATATTATCGGCTTTCTCAATGACAGTCGTACCATTAGTCATTAAAGCAACTTCAAGTAATGCAGCACCTGCACGAATTTCATCTGCATAAACAGTTTGGCCTGTTAATTCAGTTGATTGATTGATTCGAATAATGCCATCTTTTGATTCAATCTTAACACCCATTCGTTGCATTTCTGGAATGTGCTTAATCCGTTCAGGATAAAGTGTATCAATAATACGACTCTCACCTGTAGCCTTGAGCATAACGGCAGTAATTGGTTGTTGCAAGTCAGTTGCAAACCCAGGATATGGTGAAGTTGTCACTTCAATTGGGATAATTTTATCGCCACCAGGAACAAAAATACTATCTTCATTCACTTGGAAAGTAACGCCCATTTCACTAAGTTTAGCTAAAAATGAATCTAAATGTTCAGTAATAACATTCTTAATTAAAACGCCCTCACCCATTGCAGCAGCAAGTGAGATATAAGTACCAGCTTCAATACGATCTGGAATAATCGTATGCGTATTAACAGCTTTTAAGCTATCAACACCTTGAATTCTGATTTCACCAGTCCCCGCACCACGAATATGAGCACCCATATTATTCAAGAATGTTGCAATATCAATGGTTTCAGGTTCTTTTGCAGCATTTTCAATGATTGTGGTTCCTTTTGCACGGACAGCAGCCAATAAAATGTTAATTGTTGCACCCACTGAAACAAGGTCCATAAAAATACGGGCTCCCTTTAATCCTTCAGGGCCACTCGTAATAATCACTGCGTCTTCTTCTTCGATAACTTCAGCGCCAAGAGCTTTAAATCCCTTGATGTGTTGATCAATCGGACGTGGTCCAATATTATCACCACCAGGAAATCCAACAACTGCACGACCGAACCGACCTAATAAGGCACCCATAAAGTAATAAGAAGCTCTTAAACTTTTAATGGCACCACCAGGTAAAGGTTCATCCTTAATCATCGTAGGATCTACCATTAAGTTACCAGCGTTAAATTCAGACTTAACATTCATTTGATCTAAAATTTTCATTAAATTATGTACATCTAAAATATCGGGGACACTGTCAAAATGCACAGGTGTATCCGCAAGAATAGCTGCAGGAATCAATGCAACAGTACTATTCTTAGCACCACCGATTATTACTTCGCCAGACAGTTTTTTACCGCCTCTAATAATCATCTTTTTCATTTATTATTTCCTCACTTAAAAGTGCTTTCACAAATTGATTATAACTATATTAATAATAAAGAAAAAGTTCACGAAATACAATAGATATTCGCCACTTTATCCAAATATACAATCTTGCCTGATACTATTTTAATAATTGAGCCATATCAGCTGGGAGTTCTGATTCAAAAGCTAATTTTTTACCCGTAAATGGATCTTCAAAGCTTAATTTAGCAGCATGTAATGCCTGTCTATCAATACCTTTGTCCATCGGGCCATCATATAACGCATCCCCAACCAAAGCATGATGAATAAAATCAAAATGTACACGAATTTGATGTGTTCGGCCCGTAACTAACTTCACATCAACTAATGTGTAGTCTGGAAATCTCGTTACAACTTTATAAGTTGTTTCTGAGGCTTTTCCTTCAGCCATAACAGAACGACGAATTTCGCCTTCCTTTTTACCAATTGGTTCTTTAATATCTCCTTGATCACTTTTAACGTCACCTGCAACAATTGCTAAGTATGATTTTTCTAACTGACCATTACTTAATTGAGCAGCAATCAAACTATGTGCAAATCCATGCTTAGCTAATAAAACAAGTCCACTTGTAAAACGGTCTAAACGCGTAATAACATGTGGCACGAAACTACTTGAATGAGTTGCAATCAAATGGCCTTTAACACGGTTAACCAATGTTGTATCTTCATTAGATGGGCCTGGCACGGTTACCATACCAGCTGGCTTATCGACTACTAACCAGTTTTCATCTTCAAAGACGATATTTAATGGTTCATCACTTGCATGTATGGCATCGTTATCTGGTTCTTCTGGCAACGTCAAAATAACTTCATCACCATCAATCAGTTGATAATCCCAATATTCATTCTTTTTGTTAACTCGAACTTGTCCCTCGCCTTGTTTAATTCTGGCGATTAATCGTTTACTAACGCCAACCTCAATTAAAAATTTTTTTAAACTAATTGTGCCTTCACCATTGTTTGTTAGCGTAAATTGCATGTCATTATCCTTCATTTCTCGTCATAACGTTTATTCTCTATCTTATCACACTTGGTAGCCTATAAAAAAAGGCGATTATAATCGTTAAATTATAATCGTCTTTTTTTATTTTGTAATAAATAAATGTTTGCCCAATTCGATACTGTTTAATGCTTCAAAAGAAATCCCCCACGAATATCTCTTGTTAGTTCTCTATAATATAGAGTATACCGAATGATTCATGGGTTGTACTATCAAAAAAAAAACTAGAAACATTTTTACTGATAGTGTTTTCTATTCACGTTTAACAGTCGTTTCCCCATCTCTGGCATATCATTATCAAGTCCTAATGCAGTGATAATATACTTATCAAATGCATTGTTTTTATAATTTTTATTCATGAAATTAGTAACCACCATATCATATCGTTGACTAGAATCATAAATACTGACATTAACGCGTAAATTAATATTTAAATCTTGACTCATATTTCTGACAAATAATTCTTTAATTCGCTCGTTTGCATTTAAATCAACCCCAACTGTTAACATGGTTTCTTTTTCTAACAATCTAGCGCTAAAAATTTCGACCATTTTATTAATAAATGGCTGCCTGTATCGCTTATAGAAATCAGACCATTTTTTAGCTAATAATGGACTGTCGATTAATTCATCCATGGCAATCTCAACATGACGTCGAACTGAATGATTTGAATATTTTTTTCGATAACTATTCATCATGTAAGTTCCCACGGCATCCATCGTTCCATGAAAACAAAATGCTTCAGTACAAATTGGGTACAATGATTTACTAACATTTTCACCGATAATTTTAACATCTAATTTAGATTCAAATCCTTGTTCCAAATATTTAACAGCTTGTTGAAGTTTGGTGTTATTTGTGTGATTAATTGCAATAAAATCGCGGGACAAGTAAGCACTTGAAGGAACTGAAACAAAAGCAGTTGTCCAAGCGTAAAGTAGGGCGCTCTCAAAATGAACATCAATTTTATTTGAGAACTTAATATAAATATCTTGCATCTTTTCTTCAACTTGGTTAAATAGTGAATTATTTGCAATCATATCTGCTAAATCATCAGAAATCACCCAATTATCACGATCTTTTCGCATCATTCGATGAACACTGACCTTCATCCAAATTCTAGTCCTCATTAAATTACTATCATTCACATTGAAGTTAAAATATGTTTCAAATACTTTAATGTATTCAAGAATGACGCCCGCTTCTATCGTATCATTATAGTTAAAATCTGTCGCTAGAAATAGTGAATAGTAAAAAAATCTAATTTGTAATTCAGAACCAACTACCTCACCATGTGCAATTTTAATCTGAAATTCAGACAACAAATTATTAAGTTGCTTAATTCTTCTGAAGATAGATGATTCACTAACATTTAAACTAAGACTCAAATTTTCAATACTGCTATTTTCATCATAATAGAATGCCATTAAAATTTGGTAATTAATAGACTCTTTCACATACCGATAAACCGTTTCGTAAAAATTAATTTTGCCTTTACCTATAAATTGAATGTTATTCTTTTTTATGATCATATAGGGTTCATCACCTGAATTGAATTCGCCATCCAATTACTCTAGTGCAACTCGCAAAGCTGTATTTGAAACATTTAATCGATTACAGATTACTTTTCTTGATAACCCATGTTCATTTAATGATAGCAATTCAATAATTTCACATATTAAAAACTCTGGTCGATCCAGAATATCTTTTTTGTACATTTATTCCTCCGAGAATTCTCATAATTACCAGCATGTCAACTTTAGTAAGAATATTATATATTTTATTTTAACACAAAACATTAAAAAGAGAATTTTCTAACACTATCTTAACAATTATCGTTAACCAGTTAGTTTCTATTTGATTTCTAAATAAAAAAGATTAACTTAAATAAGTTAATCTTTTTACGTTTAAACTTGTTTAATAAACTTAACGAATGCTTGTTGGCCGTGGTCATCTTGTTTATAAACCCCAGCATCTTCAAGAACACGCATAAAGACTTTTCCAACTTCGTTTTGTACGAGCTCACTAACCGTCTCTTTAGAAATCATCGAATTATCACGCTTAATTTCATCAGCCCAAGTTTTATGATAAGCCGCCATGACATTTGGTTGATCTGTTAGATACTTCTCAACCTCTGTTATTTCAGTTTTCAAACGAGGTGGTAAAATAGCTAATCCCATAACTTCAATCAAGCCAATGTTTTCTTTTTTAATATGTTGAACATCAGCATGTGGATGATAAATACCATCTGGAAATTCATCAGATGTTTGATTATCTCGCAAGACTAAATCCAATTCATAACGACCGTCACGCATTCGAGAAATTGGCGTCACAGTATGATGTGGCGTACCGTCAGCATCTTTTGCCAAAATTTGTGCATCGGCATCACTATATTCTTGCCAAGACGTTAAAATTTTTGCTGCTAAATCAGCTAATCGTTCTGGATTTTCACCATTTAAACGAATGACTGACATTGGCCAGTTCACAATACCTGCTTGAATGTCATCAAATCCTGCAAATTGCATTGTTTGACTCATTTCTGCCTTTGCCATTGGAAAATCATGACGTCCACCTTGATAGTGTTCATGCGTTAAAATTGAGCCACCTACAATTGGTAAATCTGCATTACTTCCCGCAAAATAGCCCGGGAATTTTTTAACAATTTGAAGTAAATCTGAAAATGTCGTTTTGTTAATTACCATAGGTTCATGCTTTTCATCTAAGAAAATTGAATGTTCATTGAAGTAAGCATAAGGCGAATATTGAAAGCCCCATGTTGCATCCCCCAAATCAAATCGTACAATCCGATGATTGCGACGAGCTGGGAAATCTAGTCTTCCAGCATAGCCTTCATTTTCCATACATAATTGGCATTTAGGATAACCCGTTTGTTTCATTGTTTTAGCTAAAGCAATTTGCTTTGGATCTTTTTCAGGTTTAGATAAATTAATGGTGATTTCTAAATCACCATAATTTGTTGGTACCTGATAAGCAATGTTTTTCGCAATAGCCGCAACTTTGATGTAATCGTTAGCCTGACTTAATTCATAAAAATAAGCCAAAGCTTTCTCTGGGTCTTTTGCGTATAAATCCCAGAAATGTTTATTCACGTGACTTGGAATTGGTGTGACCAGATCCATTAATTTAGCACCAAGAATATCTTGCTCCGCGATTAGAGCACTGATTTTCTCGTTTTTGATTGCTAAATTAAGTAGCTCGTCTTTAACAGCAATTATTGTGTCAGAAACTGGTTCAGTTACTTCTATCTCTGATTCACCAACCAAATCTAAAACGACGTTTACTAAATAAATTTTATCATCTGTCGAATAAGTCGTTGGATCAAACTGAATAACTTTATCGACGAATTTTGAAATTAATTGTTTAGAATCCATGTTTTTCCCTCTATCTCTTTATGCTTAATCTAATTTTTTAGCGCCATCAGCAATTTCTGCTAAATAGAAACTTGGTGCATAACCGATTTTTTCTTCGTAGATACGACCCACTTCACTTTCAAATGCGTCAACTTTGTCTTTAGCAACAATGGCAATTGCACAACCACCAAAACCAGCACCAGTCATTCGAGCACCTAGTACTCCTGGTTGTTCCCATGCTGTTTCAACAAGTGTATCAAGTTCAATACCCGTTACTTCATAATCAAATTGTAATGAAACATGTGAAGCGTTAACTAATTTACCAAAACGTACTAAATCTTCATTTTTCAAAGCTTCTTGAGCCATAATCGTCCGTTGGTTTTCTGAAACTGCATGACGCGCACGTTTTAGAAGGTTTTCTTTTTGGATTAAGTATGTTTGTAAATCAAAGCTAGCATTGTCCAAATCACCTAATGATTTAATATCATTTTTCTCTTGTAATAATGCTAATGCTGCTTCACATTCACTACGTCGTTCATTATATTTAGAATCTGCTAATTCGCGACGTTTATTTGTATTCATAATAATAATAACGTTGTCTTTTAAATCAATTGGTACTAAATCGTAATCTAGTGTATTTGTATCCAGTAAGATAGCATGATTTGCTTTACTCATACCGACTGCAAATTGATCCATAATTCCTGAATTAACACCGATAAATTTATTTTCTACCATGACACCTGTTTTAACAAGATCAACACGATCAATGTCTAAATTAAATTGATCTTCTAAAATAACACCCATCAATAATTCAATTGATGCAGATGATGATAAACCAGCACCATTTGGAATGTTACCTTCAAGTAAAATATCTAATCCTTTATCAATAACATAACCTTGCTCTTTCAAGTAAACAATCATCCCTTTTGGATAATTAGCCCAGTTATGTTCTTTTTGATATGATAAATCACTTAAATCAAATGAGACAACGCCATTATCTTTAAAGTTATTTGACATGATATTAATTGTTGTATCATCACGTTTTGTTGCAACTGCATATGTGCCTAATGTAATTGCTGTTGGGAAAACATGTCCACCATTGTAATCAGTATGTTCCCCAATTAAGTTGATACGACCTGGTGAGAAGTAACTTGCATTTGCGTCCACACCGTAAACATCTTTAAATTCGCTCTTTAATTCATTAATTTTCATTATATTTTCCTCCAATTTATTAACCGCTTTCATTTTACTAAATATTTACTAAAATTACAATCTTTTTACGACATTCTTTTTATTATGGTAAACTGATACACATAACCAATCAATCAGGAGGTAGTCATGGCAACACTTAAAGACATTGCACAGTTGGCAAAAGTTTCTAATGCAACTGTTTCTCGCGTGTTAAATTACGATCAAACATTATCCGTTGGCGACGATACACGTAAACGAATCTTTGAAGCAGCTGAAAGTTTAAATTATTCAAAAAATAAAAAGAAATCCAGTACACCTCAAGGTAAGATTGCTATTATCGAATGGTATACAGAAAAAGAAGAATTAGATGACCTGTATTACCTTTCAATTCGAATTGGTATCGAACGTAAATTAATTGAACTCGGTTATGAAATTACACGTTTTTTCCAAAATGATCAATTTAGCGCCTTGACTGATACTCTTGGTGCTATTGTTATCGGTAAATACAGTGCAGCACAAATAGCCGGATTTAAAGAACTAAATTCTAATTTAGTTTTTGTTGATATGAACACACTAAATTTTGGTATTAGTTGCGTCATGACTGATTTCAAAACGCCAGTTACAACCGTTATTGACCATTTTAAAAAACAAAATTTAACTAAAATTGGCATGATTGCAGGACAAGAAAGTACATTTGATGATGTCAATTTAGGCCCAGATTCCCGCTTCACTCACTTTAAAAATCACTTAGAACGTACTAGCAACTACCATCCCGAATGGGTTTATACAGGCGATTTCACGCCAGAATCAGGTTATCAATTAACCTTGAAATTATTAAATGATCAATCAGATAATTTACCAGAAGCGTTGTTTATTGCAAATGACGCAATGGCTGTCGGTGCATTACGTGCATTAAATGAAATATCAATTAAAGTGCCTGAACAAATCAGTTTAATTAGTTTTAATGACACATCTATTGCTGAATATACTTTCCCAACGCTTAGTTCAGTTAAAGTTTATACAGAAAAAATGGGTCAATCTGCTGCAGAACTATTAGTCAATCAAATGTCGATGACTGAAATTATCCCTCAGATTATTACCATTGGAACAACCTTAACACTTAGGAATAGTTCCAAATAAAAACAACTGGTATTCAGAAATTAATCTGAACATCAGTTGCTTTTTATTTTTTATTACGACCAATTAACCAGAATACTAGACCAACAGCAAGTAAAATTAAACTACCCACTAACATGGTATTAAATGTGTCACTGATATAATTATTCACAATATCAGTAAAAACAGAAGCTTTACTAGACACAATACCAATTAGGCCACTGTACAAGGCAATTGCAGAACCAATTGAAACTAGAACACCACTCCAGATTGCACTGAATCCGACGTATTTAAGCGGTATAAAGAATGCCCGATTAATAGCCAGTAAGAGTAGCGCAAAAATAACAGAAGCTATTAAACTATACATAAAGGCTGTTTGGACTATTACTTTTACCGAACTAACTGTACTAGCAATTTTTGAAAGATATGGCGTTTGGATATTATTCGTCAAATATTCACTTAAATTACTTTTAAAAGTTGCGACAATCCCATCAATTTTAGCGCTAACCAACGGATTTGATGTGTCCGTTTTTTTCATAACGTTGCTAGCAACTTGATTGGTAATCTCAGTTGGATTGATGACAGTTTGTTTTCCAGCATATACGTTACTAAAACTATTTTTCGCAATGTTAGTAACTTGTTGATTCGTTAAAGCATCTTTAACAGCTGACGTTGGCACATCATTTAATGTCGCAATACTTGAAATACCATCATTCATCTGTCGTGTCACAAGTGTCACGTTCGAATCTGTTAAAATTTTTTCTTCAGTATAAGTTTGATTCAAAACGGTTATTTTTAAGACACTTGTCACAAATAGTACGATTAAACTAAGGCTCAAGAAGAAAGATATCCAGCCGTTTAGACCTTTATGGTTGTCTATCTGATAGGTCTCAGTATGTTGCTTTTGGAATTCTGCACGCATGATTCTATCCCCTTTTGTTAATTCTCAAATTATTTAAATTTTAACATTCAATTGTAGGTTAATTGTACGCGACATGATTGAAAAATGGTAGTTTGATTTATTAATCATGAAATTTTATCATTATGCCCCATTATGTTATTATCCCAGTAATTACTGTTTAACTTTTTCAAACTAGAAAGAGGTTATATCATGCCTAATAGCTTAGGATTAATTTTAAAAGAAACTCGCCAATCGCTACACTTAACTCAAAAAGAAGTTTCCAAAGATATTTGTGCGCAATCGATGCTTAGTGCTATTGAAAATAATAAATACATACCTAATGCACAGCTCTTAATCCAACTATGTCATAAATTATCGATTACTTTAGACCAAATAAGTCTTCTGGAAAATTTTGATATCAGTTCAGAAAATGAATTCAATGAACGTGTATCTAAGTTATGTAATCAACACCAATACAAAGAGTTACTCCAGTTTCTAAATAAAGAAACGGTTACCAATAATTTAAAAACGGATAAGCAACTTCAGGCATACTATTATTATATCGGTATTGCAACTCTACATACTGAAAATAAATTGATTGCTACCGAAAAATATATTAAGTTGTCCCTTGCTTCCAGTAATAAAATTCTGCCAGATACCCTTACCCGACTTGGTACCGTCTCTTTGGCCTTTATATATGCAAAGCAAAATTTACAAAATAAGGCTGAGAAATATATTGATCAGACTTTTATGGACTTTAATAAATTATTTTATGAAGAAAATCAAAATATTTTATTCTATTTGACAGCACTTATTTATTTTAAGCTCAATAATTTAACAATGTCTCTTAATTGGATAAACAAGTCTGTTAAATTCGCTACTGATCATAACTCACACTATATGTTAGCCAACTCTTTTTATTTAATGGCTCAAATTGCAAAAAGAGCAGAAGATAAAGATAATTTTTTAGCCGCTACTGAAAAGCAACAGCTACTAACTGGCCTTTTTAATGAACAAATTTATAAAAATATTTAGAATATCAGAATACTGATTTTTAATTTTTACTCAAATTGGATAGGATGAAGTCATCAAATAAAAGGAGGTTTCATCCTATGGAAAAACCACTATTTTCAAATGTTATTTCAATCAAATCAAGTAAAGAAAAAATCGCGTTGTTTTTAAAAAATCCGGAAACTTTACTGAAATGGATACCTGATATTATTCAGGTACAGCCAATTGACAACAATAAATTCAATATTCACAGAACAGATTCTGCTTTGAATAAAAATGAGGAAATTTCTGTTAGTTCAGAAAATGATACAATCTACTATGAAAGTACCGGAGGAAAACTCGAATACACTCTAATTTTTAATTTGACTAGTAAAAATGCAACAACATTATTAGAAGAAAATTTTTACTTGTCTGAAAATGATCATTCACATTTACCATTAAAATTACTCATGCCAATCGCTAAACATGCCTTTAATTCAAACTTACAAAGCTTTAAACGAATAATTGAAAACAACTAAAAAAGAGATTCCTGCAAGGAGTATGGCTAATTTTTGTTACTTCTTGGTAGCTTGTAAAATTAATCCGAACGCTGTTCGGACAAAAAAGGTCAGCTTCCTTTAAAATGGTGTTTACCACAAACACACTTTCTAGGAACTGATCTTTTGTCTAGTATAACCTAATCTGAACGAATTAAAATTGAAACTTTCTGTGAGTTAGAACTATCTAATTCTGAAATGACCATCATTTAAACCGTTCACCAGGTTTCAAATTATAGTTGCAGCGCCTTAATGATTTCAACTTTTTTAAACTATATAATATAGATTTTTGTTTCTAAAAATCGTTATAAAAAACAAATTTAACACCATCATAGCTGCCTTTCAAGAGAAAAATTTCAAATTCTTTTACACAAACGTTAATATATTGTTCTACATCCTCTTTTTTAAGTAAACCTGGAAAGTCTTCGATAGACATATCATCAAAATCAGCATCCAAGTCTTCAATAATTTCACTAATATCACGATCAATTATTTCGTTGACCCCAGTCGATAAGTATTTGTTATTTTTCAAAGTTACCAGTTTATATTGTTTTATCAGAATACCATTATAATAGTGAAAGTCTAAATAGAATCTTCGTAGCGCTTCATCCTTACTATAACTCATGTTTTCTAAAATATATTTTTTATAAACAGTTTTTAGCCAAATATCATCAGATATAAGATGAAGATAATATCCTAGTTGAAACGTATTCAAACATGTTCCATACTCCTCTAGAAACATGTTTGGAAACATATCATGTTCTCCATCTTCGCGTTTCACCATAAAGTGCGTAAGCTCTTTGGGTGTTCTCGAATTTTTGTTAACATCTGGAGTAATACTTCCAATTAAAAAATCATTTCCAAACCCATGCTTATTATTTATTACTTGTGCAATTGATAAATGCATTATTCTTGATCCCATTTGTCTAACATCCTTTTTTTACTGTGTGAGTATAATAATCTTGTAAGTATAATTTACTGTCATTTGCATAAAAACCCTCTTTAATCATGAGATGTGGCAACGCAACACAATTTTTCCCCATTGTAACACCTGGATATGTCATAGTGTAAGCTCCAATGCGACAGTGATCACCTATAATGGCTCCAAATTTTGAACTTGTTTTTAAATATGTTTTATCATCGAAAAAAATTTTTTTTGTTTTATGCCATCCAGTCGCGTCAATTTCATCATACAAGTTAAAGCTGGAAGTCGACGCATAAGCTGAAAAGTTTACATCACTTCCAATAAAAGACCGCGTTATTGTATTAAAGTGTGCAATATGCGTATCATCCAGAATCACACTATTAATAATCTCCGAGGAATGCCCAATTATAGTATTTTCCCCAATATAACAGCCACCTCGAATAAATGCACTTTTCCCAATCAATGCATTGTCTTTGATGACTGCTGGGCCTTTGATGTAAGCAAACCCCTGAATAATAACATTTTCACCGATATACACATTCCCCTCAATAATTGCACTCTTTGATATTTGGCTACTATTTGCAGTGTATGAATGATTTAATCTAGTTAGATCCACATAATTAAAATTATCCAAAAAATCAACAACAGTTTGCTTCAACATACCATTACGCAATCTCTCATCATTAACGTCTATAAAATTGTGTAAATCAACAACGTTCTTAGTTTTCATTATTTCCACCAGCTTTACTCAACTCTCCATTTAATAATTCCGTTTTAGTTCCAATCCAAGTTCTAATTGAGCTTAAACCATATTTATTGAACATATATTTTCTTTTCCTTAGCGTATATTTTTTAGCTTCTTCGGTGCTTACTGTATTTTTATTTTTTTCATGTGGATAGTGAACTGCAATCGCAGATCTATCAAGGATAAATCTAATATGATGCACAAATGCGTTAATAGCGAAATCTGCATCCTCTCCACCATAAGTTGTGTAAGCCTCATCGAATCCTCCGATTCTTTGATAGGCATCTTTTGATATTCCAATATTACATGACCAACCAATTACCCATGGTGCTGGCCACTTAGACAAATCATCTCCCATTGACTGGTATACTGATTCACGGCGATCATACGCATTTAAATTCAATAATACTTGAATCGTGCCATCGACATCCGCCGCATTAAAGTTATCAATAATTGCCTGTTTATATTTATCATGATCATCAAATCCCGCAACATAACCAATCACAAAACTATTTTCATTATTTACTAAAATTCTATGGTACTCACTCACAAATGTACTACAAACTGCAATACCAGCATCAATAAATACGAGATATTTACCCCCAGAGATATTTGCTCCAGCATTTCTCGCTTCAGAAACCTTAAATCCATTATCCGACTGATAATAGTACTTAATATTCAGTGATGTCTCAAATGCCTTAACAATTGAGATTGTTTCTTCAGACGATCCATCATCGACAACTATTACTTCAAAAGTCGTATTATTCAGTTTTTGTTTAAGTAGTGACTGCAAACTAATTTCAAGTAATTTATTCCGATTGTAGGTTGGAATGATTACGGATATATCAAAATTTTCCATTACTATGCGCTCCCTTTAAGACTAACTTAGTGCTATTATTTTCGTACAGCTTTAAAAACGGTGTGTAAACAACAAAAGACATAATGATAATTACGATTTGAAACACAACATATTTATAACTTCCTAGCAAAAAGCCTGAAATTAATGGTGGTGTTATCCACGGAAGAATGACACCGTTAAACGGCGGAATAACTCCATATAGAATACAAAGATATAAAGACATTCCGGTAATAACTGGAATAAAAATGAACGGTACTACCATGTATGGATTCAATACAATTGGTAGTCCAAAAACTATTGGTTCGTTAATATTAAATAAACAAGGTACAAAAGCACCTAATCCTAGCTTGCGATTACCTGACTCTTTTGAAAAAATAATCATTGATAGAATAAGCCCTATACTAATACCGCTTCCTGTCATAGTAATAAATTGATTTAAAAACTGTTGAGTTACTATATGCGCTCCATTCACTATTGTTAGATTATGGTGTGCTGCTATAATCGACTGGTTTTCAATAGTATTTGTCAATAAAATCGGTGTTATTACTCCACCAATAACGGAATTACCGTGAATGCCAAAAAACCAAAAAACTGAAATCAATGCCGAGATAGAAATCACACCAAAAAACGTGTCCGATAAGTTTTGTAAAGGAAGCTGCAAAAGAGTATAAATAGTCTCTACGAAGGTTCTTTTTATGATAAATTGAAATACAAATTGAACGACACCTATAACAATAAAACAACAAAACATCGGAATTAAAGACTCAAAAGCTATTCCAACATTACTCGGTAAATCTTTAAAAACTTTATTTCCAATCCTTAAGTTAACAATCTTTTCAAAGAAAATAGGGATGAGTATTCCGATTAACATCGCTGCAATAATCCCCTTGCTTCCAATCCAATCAATGGTTATATTCTTTACTATTTTTACATTTTCTGCTCCACAAAGAACTAAAAATGAAATTAGTGCGGTAATAGTTGTTTCTAGTTTTAATTTTTCGTTTTTAGTCATCGAAAAAGCAATTCCTAAACAACTTACTACACCTAAAATGTTGAACGAAAAAGTAATCAATCGATTCATTAAGACTTTCAAATCGGGATTAATATCAAATTGTACAAGAATAATGAAAATAGAACTTACAATTGTAATGGGGATGGTATATATCATCCCATCTTTGATTCCAGTCAAAATTCTGGAATTGAAGAAACGATTAGTTGCCGATGTAAGCGATTTCATTTATTCTACTTCTTTCTTCACATAATTACTTATATCACTGTATACATTTATTAAATATCTAGCAGCAGTCTTGACAGGCAACGGACTATCATTATAAGTAAATGACTTATTAATGCTTTGAAGCATTGTTATATCATTATAATCATCTCCGACAGAATACACATTATTAATATTTACTTTTTTTATGTTAACCAACCAATTAATTGCAGTACTCTTATCAATACCCACACGCGTAATGTCTAAGTATTTTCCATTGCGATTGAAATTCAATATTCTTTTCGTTGCTATTTTCTCACTTATAGCATTGATAATTTTAGTACTTGCTACGACAGTAATTGAACAAATATTATCCGAGCTAGGATTTAATTTATCGAAACTACGTAATTCATTGTCACTACTTGAAATCATAATTCGTTCGATTGAACTCAAGTATTTATTAATTATTTCTTTTATCGCATTGATCTGCTCCCCGTTCAGATAGAATGCTTTAATAATCTGACCTCTACTATCAATTACTATTGAGCCATTTGATGCTAGAGCGTAGTTAAACTCAGGTAGACCATATTTTTCTTTCGCATTGACTATCGATTTTGGAGATCTTCCGGTGGCCACAACAAAGAGATCATTTTCTTTGTTGTGTTTCGCAATAGTCTCTCTTGTATTCTTATCTACAAAGTCACCTCTCAAAATCGTTCCATCAAAATCACTAACTAGCATATTCATTTAATCACCCCTACATATTATTTCCGCGAACCAAATCTTTTTAACCCCCATATCATTTTTACTCCTACACAGTTCGCTACACCCACATTATTTACCTAATGTCTAGATATTTCAAGGGAATTTTTTTATATATGTTATTTTGAGATTTTGAATCAGTATTAAATAACCACTCGGTTCAATTTTAATACCGCTCAGATTTAAAGATTAACTGATTATTCTTTTAAAAAGGGCTCTTTGTCAACTGGTGTTGGTGGCGGAATACTAAGGTATTTGTCGAAAGACAGATGCCTTTTCTTATGCAAAATTAATTCAATTCGGGTAAAGAAATGCTGGTTATTTTTGAATCCATAACAATTACGTTTAAGGTAGATTGTGAAAAACTATAATCGTTTTCTATTTCTTCTTGTCTTATTATCATTGTTGCATCCTCCTTTCCATACTTTATTTATTACTTCAACACATATCGCGTATTGTCCCACAATATCACTGCTAGTTACGATCACAAACTACTCTACTTTATGCTATCCTATTTTAAAATCGGTTAAAAAAAAGTATATTGCAGGAATCTCTTTTTTAGTTGTTTTTATTTAAATGAACATCTAAGACAAATTTATTATGATTGCTCACAAATCTTGACGTCGAATATTCAAAGGCGCGGCCTTTTTGATCATAAGCGATTTGATCAATTACAAAAATTGGACTATCCAAGGAAACTTCTAAAACTTGACTAGTTTCTTTGTTTGCTGGTTCAGCATAAACCACTCGTCTTGCATCTGTTAACTGTAAGTTCGCGTGACTCCCTAAATAGTCATACACGGATCCTGATAATACCTTTTCATCGATAGGCGCAATTGAGACCGGCATCACTGAGTGCTCAAAACTATAGACCTTTTTATTAATCAATCTAACCCTTTTAATTTCATAAACTGGATCATTAGATAATATTTGTAGATTTTTTTGTTCTATTTCTGTTGGTAATCGGGCATTAAAATGTATTAATTTACTTGATATTTTTTGATCTCGATGTGAATATGTGACACCAACAGGTAAATCTAGAGGCAACATCTCCGTAGATTGACTATCCATTCTTGGTCGCACATACGTCCCTGACCCTTGCTTACTATAAACTAATCCTTCATCAATTAGTAAATTTAATGATTTTTTTAACGTTAATCTAGAAACTTGGTATTTTTCGGTTAATATTTCTTGAGTTGGCAGTAAAGCCCCGGCACGATAATGATTTGTTAAAATATCTCGTTTAATATCTGAGTATATTTCTCGATATCTGTACATTTGTCTACCTCATTTCTATACATTTGTATATACATATTATATTATATAATTTAATTTGTAAACACGTTTCATTTAAATATGTATTTACAAATTAAAAAGATGTTGTTATACTTTGTTTATAGAAAGCGCTTTCTATAAACAAAATTAAAAGGAGTCTTTATTATGCATTTTAACTTAGAAAAAATCCAGGGGCCACTCTTAAAAGTTTCAGCATGGGTTGAAAGAAATACCATTTTACAAGCTATTAAGAATGCCTTTGTTAGAACAATTCCGTTTACTGTTGTCGGATCATTCTCAAATCTAATCAAAATGGAACTTGATGCATTAATTAAAGCAAAAGATATTCATAATGTCATTTTAACAAGTATTAGTGACTTATTCGGCTACATTGGTACTGCTACTCTTGGTATTGTTGCACTAATCGTTGTTTTTTCATCAGCATACTCGTATGCAATGGAATTAAAAAAGGACGAAAAAAATAAAGGTTTAAATCCAATTATTGCCACATTATTGGCATTCGCAGCATACTTCGTCATGATTCCTAATAACGTTAACTTTTTGGATAGCAAAGCTAAAGTTGTTGAAGGTTTTTCAACTTCATTCTTTAGTTATGAAGGTATGTTTACAGCCTTAATTGTTGGAATGCTTGCCGTTTCGTTGTTCGCTCGATTCGCAAGAAGTAAGTTCACGATTAAAATGCCTGGTAACGTACCACAAAATGTTTTCGATTCATTTTTCTCATTAATTCCAATTTCCGAAGTACTTATTATTTTTGGTATCGTAAGAATTACAATACAGTCACTTGGCTATGTTTCATTAGTACAAATGATTGCTGATATTGTTATCTCACCAATGTTAAGCGTTGGTGTTGGGCTTCCAGCTATTATTATTGTTATTTTATTAGAACAAATCCTTTGGTTCCTTGGTTTACATGGTTTCAATATCGTCTGGGGCGTTATTTCAGCCTTCTGGTTACCACTATTCCTTAAAAACGTTGCAAAATTTGCTGAAACTCAAAGTTTTGCTGATATTTCAATTTCACCTAATACAATGACAAATGTTTACGCCATGATTGGTGGTTCTGGTGCAACATTTGGTTTAATTATTGCAATGCTGATTTTCACAAATAAAGGTGAAAAAGAGCGAGAAGTTGCAAAACTAGGTTTCATTCCAAGTTGTTTTGGTATTAATGAACCTGTTATTTTCGGTTTACCTATTGTTTTAAATCCACTAATGTTCATTCCATGGATTGTTGTACCTGTCACAAATGCAATTATTGCATATGTTGTAACTTCAATCGGTTGGGTTGTACCTCTTGTAGTTTTAAATTCTGGTAATGAACCTATTTTCATTAGCACTTGGGTATTAGGTGCATTCCATCTAAGCCCAGTCGTTTTAACTGCTGTTTTAGTTGTCTTAGATACTGCACTATATGCTCCATTTGTTATTATCAACCAACGCCATGAACGTGCAGAAGCAAGAAAATTGGATGCAGACATGGTTACAGAATAATCTGAATTTAATTCAAGAGAAGAAAGGGTGTTTCATTTGAAACAGATTCATGCAATCGCACATACTCATTGGGATTTTGAATGGTATTTTACACGTCAAGAGGCTCGAATTCAATTTGCCTTCCATATGGACGAAGCTTTTGAGGCATTATCTAAAAATGAACTAGATTATTATCTATTAGATGGACAGATGTCAATTATTGATGATTATCTAAATACAGCTCCAGAAAAAGAAGATCTTATCAAAAAATATGTTTCTATGGGTCGTTTACTCATTGGACCTTGGTATACTCAAATTGATGAAATGGTTACTTCTGGAGAATCTATTGTTCGCAATATCAGAATTGGATCAAAGCTAGCTGACAATTTAGGTGGCGTAATGAAAGTTGGGTATCTCCCAGATTCATTTGGACAAGGACAAGATATGCCAAAAATATATAATGGATTTGGTATTAATAGCACCGTTTTCTGGCGTGGGTTCCCTACAGAAAACGATTCCCGCTATTTTTACTGGACAAGTAATGACTCCTCCAAAGTTTTAGTTGCTAATATTAAAAATGGCTATTATGCAGGTGTAGATTTAGTTGAAAATGATAACTTTTTCGATTTAACGGAGAAAATCTCAACGAATACTACATCTGACAATCTTGTTTTACCAATTGGTGGCGACCAGCGAGCTATCGATCATAATTTAAAAGATAGACTTGCAACTGCTAATAGTGTTCTTTTACAATCTGATTCTGTTATTCAAGAAAGTACGTATCCAAAATTTTTTGATGCATTAGCTAAGGAGTCCAATTTACCATCATTTAATGGAGAATTCATTGATCCATCAGATTCTAAAATACATCGAGGAATCTATTCTTCTCGTTACGATTTAAAACAGCTTTACGATAAATTAGAACGGAGAATGACTTATGAAGTCGAGCCTTTAATGGCTATTGCTACACATCAGGGTATATCTGAAAAGCAAGGTTTAATTGATGATATTTGGAAGACTATTGCCCGTGGACAAGCTCATGATAGTTCCGGTGGCTGTAACAGTGATAAAACAAATCAAGATATCTTACATCGTGGAATTGTGGCAGATCAATTATCTCTTTCACTCAAAGATTATCTACTTCGTAAACTAAGTATTTCTATTTCAGATAAAAAACAATTAAATTTATTTGCTTGGAATCCACTTCCTTTACCAGTTAATGAAATTCGTGAATTCGAAGTTAGTACTTCTTTTGCTAATTTTAATCTTAAAACAATAGACGGCATTGATGTTCCTTTTGATATTATTTATCAAAAGGAAGAAAATGCAGCAGTTTTACGCCGTGATCAAACTGAAATGACTGATGATTTTTATTATATTACTAAAATTGCTTTTAAAACGATCATATCAGCTACAGATTGGACTGGCTACTGCATTCAGTCCGTCTCTGAAAACAACCCAGTAAATACATTAGAAGTATCTACTGATATTCAAAATGATTTCTACAAAATTTCTTTTGATGACGGGCAATTAAATCTTAAAACAAAGTTTGATAATCACTCATATTCTAATTTTATGACAATTGAAGATAGCGGTGATGAGGGTGATACGTATGACTACTCTCCTGCATTCAAAGATTGGTTATTAACTTTAGATTTTTCAAAATCTGATTCAATAACATTTAAATCAGGAAAATTATATCAAATTATGTCAATTACTGGTTCGTGGACCTTACCAATCAACTTAGAGGAGCGTGCACTAAAAACTAAAACTGGTCGATTAAATTATCAATTAACATTAACATTAACAAAAAATTCTAACGTTATTAAATTTAAGATGCACATTGATAATACTATTCTTGATCATCGTATGCGACTTATTTTAAATACACAATTAACGAATGTCGTTAGCTCGTTCGCAGATACCCCATTTGGTATCATTGAACGTCCTACTGAAGACAAACACCTTAAAGACTGGGAACAAATTGGTTATAAGGAAGAACCAACAAGTATGCGACCAATGATTCATTTCGCTAATTCACATAATAAAGAAGTAAGTTGGTCTTTTCTAACCTTAGGTACGAAAGATTTTCAATTAATTGATAAATCTTTTGATAAATTAGCGATTACATTGTTTAGAGGAGTAGGTTTCTTAGGACGTCCTGACTTAATGCGCCGTCCCTCAGATGCTTCAGGTCTACAAACAAAAATTGTATCAACTCCGGATAGTCAATTAAATAAAGAATTAATATTTGAAGGTGGGCTAGTTGTTGAAGCTGACTTCAAGCCTATTGAACTTCAAAATAAGCATCGCCAATTAAGTCAAAATGAACTTTTCTATCAAGATCAAATAATAAATCGCTTCTCAACACCTTTACAATATTTCATGATGAATCCAGCAAAGACTAACGTTAATCACAATTCAATTATGTCCGTTCAAAATTTAAAGGTCATTATGAGTAGTTTTTCAATATCAGATGATAAAACTGGATTTGAACTTCGTCTTTATAATCCAACTGATAACGTTATCAATCAACCTGGCAATCTCTCATTAAATACTACTTGTAACATTGCTGAACTCGATTTAAATGGTAAAGTTAGCCATTTCATTAATTCAAAAGTTACCACCGTTGATTTACTATCGTTTGGTCCAGGAGAAATTAGAACTTACGGTATCTTTCCAATTAAATAAGTAATTATGATAACTTACGATTTGAGGTATTTAAATGATAAATCAAGAAAAACTAATTAAACAAGTTACGGATTATTCAGAAACAATTTCACTTTCTTCAAAAAAATCTACTGCATTATTTCGTAATGTATTCATTGATACACTAACAAATACGGTTAAAGTACAAAATGATTCAGATATATTCATTGCTACAGGAGATATTCCTGCCATGTGGCTCAGAGATTCGACATTTCAGATACTACCTTATCTTTCACTAACAGATAAGATTCCAGAAATAACATATCTCATCCATGGCGTTATTAATCAACAACTTGCCTATATTAAACATGATCCTTATGCAAATGCATTTAACGAAACTAGTTCTGGTGCACACTACACAGTTGATAAATCAAATATTCCAATATCTGATCTCGTTTGGGAGAGAAAATTTGAAATTGATTCATTATGCGCCCCTATCCATTTGGCATCAGAACTTTATCAAAAATCTGGATATTCAAAACATTTAGACAGTAACTTTTGGCAAACTGTAAAGTTAATTGTGGATACCTTTATTACGGAACAACATCATGAAACTTCCGATTATATTTTTAATCGTTCTAATGGTCCCTCAACAGACACATTGAGTCATGGTGGTAAAGGTGCACCAATTGGGTATACAGGTATGGTTTGGAGTGGTTTCCGCCCAAGTGATGATGCCTGCTTATATGGTTATCATATTCCAGGTAATTGCTATATCATTTGTGTCCTAGATGAGTTGCTTACCTTATCTAAAACACAACCAGCTCCAGTCGAGCTACTTAAAAGAATAAGTCGTCTCCGATCTGAAGTTGAATCTGGAATTGAAAATTTTGGAATCGTATCAGCTCCAAATTCTAATGAAACTATTTTTGCCTATGAGGTTGATGGCTTAGGTAATATCAATTTAATGGACGATGCTAACGTACCTAGTCTATTATCTCTCCCATTTATTGGTTATATTTCACCTGATGACTCTATCTACCAAAAAACGCGTAAATTTATTCTGAGTGATCAAAATCCCTATTATTACTCGGGAAAATATTTAAAAGGGATTGGCAGTCCTCATACACCAAAGGAATATATTTGGCCGATTTCGTTAGCGATGGAGGGATTAACATCAAATAATCCGGAAATTATGCAAAATAATTTAGATATCATTAGTCAAACCGATGATGACACATTACAATGTCATGAAGGAATTAACGTTAATGACCCAAGTCAATTTACTAGAGACTGGTTTTCTTGGGCAAATATGACTTACTGTCAACTTGCTTTACGATATCTGAATATTTAATAATATAGTTAATTTAGAGTAGAGAAATCTACTCTTTTTTTAGGCTTATAACTAATTCAAATCAAAAAAATATTATCATTGAGTATGATAATATTTTTTAAGTATCTCTATTAATTCTTGTTCAACGCCAAGTACATCACTATCCGTCCCTAATCCAGTGATAATATATGTCTCCAGTGCTGAATTCAAATAATTTTTGCTCATAAAATTTGTAATAACTAAATCATAATTCTTAGTAGACTCGTAAACATCTATGTTGACTCGTAAATTAATATTTAATTCCCGACTGGCGTACATCATAAACATTTCCTTAACGCGCTCCTCAGTATTTAAATCCACACCTACCGTTAATAATTTTTCTTTTGCCAATAAACGCGCATTAAAAATTGACATAATCGTCTTGATAAATGAGTCACCATACCTTGAATAAAAGGCATACCATTCGGGATCGCCCTTCGATTCTTCAATCATTGCACTCATGGCATTTTTTACATTTTTAAGAACTAACTCATTATCTTTTCTAAGGCGATAATCTTCCATCATATCTGTACTAGCAGATTTTAAAACGCCGTGAAATAAAAAGGCTTCTGTACAAATTGGATATAAAGACTCACTTAAATCGCCTCCAGCAACCTGAATACCTAAGCTATTCTCAAAGCCATTTTCTAAAAATTCAACAGCTTGTTGCAATTTATTATTATTTTTACGATTAACGGCCACGAAATCATGGGCAACAAAGGTGCTCCATGGTACTGGCACAAAAGCCGTGGTCCAAGCGTAAAGTAGTGCACTTTCAAAATGAATATCAACTTTATGCTTAAACTCTTTAACAATTTCGCCAAATTCTTCTTCAACGCTATCGAACAAAGAATTATTTTTTATCATGTCTTCTAAAACAACTGAAATACTACGATTATCTTGATCGTTAACCATCATTCGTTGACTTGTTACTTTTAACCAAAGCTTTACTCTAACTAAACTACTATCATTCACATTAAAATCAAAATATTCCTCAAACCGTTGGATGACTGCCATAATAATGCCATTTTCACTTGATTGTTCGAATTTAAAATCAATTCCTAAAAACAATGAATAATAAAAAAAGCGAATTTGACTTTCGTTACCTAACATCACACCATGAGAAATTTTCACATGAAATTCTTCTAAAAGAGAATTTAATCGCTTAATCCTTCTAAAAATAGAAGCCTCACTGACATTTAATTTAGTATCTAGATTCTCAACTTTTGCATTACCTTTAGTATAAAAGGCCATTAAAATCTGATAATTTATCGATTTTTTTATATACCGATAAATCGTTTGATTAAAATTCATTTCGCCTTTACCTAATAATTGGACGTTATTTTTTGTAATAATCATGTAGGGTTCATCCCCGGAATTTAAATCTTTATCCAATTGTTGTAAAGCAACTTTTACAGCCGTTTCAGAAACATTTAATTGCTCACGTAATCGTTTTCTTGATAAACCAGTTTCGTTCAAAGCTAATATTTAAATAATTTCGCAAATTAGCCATTCTTGTTTATCGAGAATGTTTTTCTTGTACAAATGCTTACCTCCGAGTATTTCCAATCATTAACATAAATATTTTTTTGAGTTAAATTTTTATCCCCAATACCATACTTAAAAAATAACTTATTCCCCAGAATTATTATCCTCTTTATGTTAACATTTAACCTATTTCATGTCATTTTTTATTCTAATTTCTCTCCAAATACTAACGATATCTTATCTATCATTTAACTTGACATCTAAGTTAAATTAATTCAATTTCCTACTAAAATAACCCTTAACCAGGAAAGTTTCTTGGTTAAGATCTATTATTTGAAGATGACGATCTACCATGGACAATTCTAATTTATTACTATCCAATTTAAAGTTATCGAAAAATTTAAAACCTAAAATAATTGAAATTAATTTAACTAAAGAATACAAAGACAGAAAAATTGTGCATTCTATAAAAAAATAACATAATCCATTATTAATCATTATCATTTATAATTGAATAATTCTAAGAATTGATTTTGATAATTTCTCACGTTTCTCATCTGTTAACGTACTAAAATATTGTAATAATTCTAAAGTAGGTATATCCGAAAACTGTTGCCTACTAAAGAAGTCTGACAATTCCAATTCTAGCGCACTGGCAATATCAGATAATTTATTAATACTGATATTAGCAACGTCCCCTCGTTCAATTCTAGAAATCAAACTAATAGAAACGTTAGACTTTTCAGCAAGCTGCTCAATTGTTAGACTAAGTGCCTTACGTTTTTTTCGAATTAACTGACTTATCGTTTTAACCATTAACTTTCTCCAATCACGAATCTTATTTTACAATAAGTGAAATCAAAGAAAGCTTAAAGATTTTTAAAAACGTTAATTTTAGCAAAAAGCATATTATTATACTTGTTATCATTATAATAAGAATTATATAAACCATATTTAAGTGATCTAAATTTGATTTTTACTAGCATATGAAATGGTACCATATTACTCAAAAGTGCTGCCTAAATCTAGTAATTAAAATAATTGTTACAAAAAAAGTTATCAACTTAATGATAACTTTTCATTTTGTTTATAATTAATCGTTTAAGTTATAACGTAATTTCATTTGTTCGGAACCAGATATAACCATTTCACCTAACAATTGTGTTTGACGTTTTAATGATTCTGTAGCTAACTTATTATTCATTTCTTCTAAAAATGCTGTGATATTTGCTTGTGAACTAACTGCCTTATCAGCAACATTTTGAATTTCATGGTAAGCACTCATTGCTTCAAGTTCAAATGTATTTCGCATATCTACGTAGAAGTCATAATTCGTATCGCCCAACAATGCAGTTGTACAACTGAGCCAATACATATTATTTAAATCAAATTCACCTGTCGCATTTTTATATGATTCTGGTGTGTCATTAACGTTCGCATAGAATGGCACAATTGTATTAAACGTATTTGCACCATAAGCTAACCAGTGAATCCCAGCAATCTCATCAGGTACATCATTACGAACTTGTAATAAATGTACATTATGATTACGGTTAATCCCAATTGGACGGAATCGTGTTTTAATATCTTCTGGCGCACTACCATAAGGATCGTATTCCGTATTTTCAAAATGTGCACTCAAAACAAATTTAACATCTTCAATTGAAATTTTACGATTTGCATGACAAATGAAAGGTAAGTCTTGATCCATTGGATCTTGAATAATTTCAGGATTGAAATATTGTTGACCGTACCATGTACGGGGATTATTGTAGACCGTATCTTTAATTGATGCACTACCAAAGATATGACGTAAATTGTAACCCTCAAAATCAGGATTTAACTTATTATTATCAATTAAGACTTTTAAATCTTCAGAACAAAGTGTGTCTTCTGAATCAAAATCAAACATATCAATATTTCGACGGTTAGGTGCAACAACATAAGCGTCATCCGGAATACGAACAGCTGCCCAATGATGGCCACCGATTGTTTCAAGCCACCAAACACTATCATTATCGGAAAATGCGATACCATTTGGTTCATATGTGCCATGTGTTAAGAGTAAATCGCCTAAACGTTCAACCCCTTCTTTAGCACTATGAATATATGGTAAGACGAGCGTTACAAGATCTTCTTCACCAATTCCACCAGCAGCATAAGGATCAAGCCCTTGAATACGTGGATTACTTGTAATTGTTTCTGTAGCAGACATCGTTACATTATCACTATTGATACCCGCTGCAGGCCAAATTCCGTTTGTTAAAAGTGAGTTTGGAATTGAGGTATAACGCATTGGATTATCTGGTAATTCTACCTTTACACCACTAATAACAGATTGATAATTACGTGGTTGATCTTCAGGTTGTACAACAACAAAACGTTGTGGATCTAAAGCTTCATGCCCATCATCATTTCGAGAAATCATTGTTGAACCGTCGATTGAAGCATTTTTACCAACTAAAATTGATGTACAAGAACCTTGAACTCTTTTTGTCATTTTCCACACACTCCTTATTGATTTTATACTAATAGTATAGCGGTTTTAGCGGTAAATTAAAAGCAGTCTTAACCCCATTTTTGGCGTTAAGACTGGCTCTACAATTTCGTTGACTAAAACTAATTGAAAGCGGTGAAAGGTATGTCCCATACCTGTATTATACAAAATTTGCGCAAGACCTATAATTTGAATAATTTTGTCATAAAGATATTAAAATCATATGAAAAGGAAAATGATATTGACTGTGACGCTACGGTACATCATATACTGACGGTAGTATACATTTTAAATAACAAAAATTATTGATGAATTTAACTGTCCTAGTTGTTTATTCACCTATCTTTGCGTAAATATTTAGGACGTATGGCTACCAACCTTATAAATAACAGAATACTCTGGTGAAAACATGAATTTATCTGAATTAGTACTATACGCCAAGGAAAAATATAATATTATCGAACAATACAAATGGCCTAAATTCCCTAGTTTTTCGGTGTTGGTAGATCCCAGCACAAATAAATGGGTGGCTGTTTTGATGCGTCAAAAAAACGCTACTTCTGGTGATAATATCGAGCGTTGTGACATCAAATACGCACAGGAAATACCAACTGATATTTTACCGTCTTACCTTTCGTCACCTTTTCGAATGCGCGGTCCGAAGTGGTTAGGCGTCCATTTTGACGACAGCACAGACCCAGATGTTATATATCGTATTTTTGATAATGCACTTGAAAAGAACGAACAAAGCGGTAATACGATTGTTCTAAACGCCGAACCTGAACCTATACAACAGCAACAATACCACGCGGTTCCTCTGACGTTTAAGGGAATGACTTCTGATGTCAAAGAAAATAAAATTCCTGAAAAAATGATAAAAATGAGCCAACTCTATGCTTACGGTGATAACTCTTTCAAGCAAAAATGCCGGAATTTTTATGTCCAAGGACAATTTATGGCCGACTACGAAGATGTTTTCTCCTACAATGTCGACATACACCGCTACTTTACAACCTACCATGATCTTGGTTTGAAACAATTACGCGGCTATTTTAGTTGGCGAACAAACATCCGAAAAGGCATTTATAAAAAAATCACGACCTCACTTGCATACCTATATTTGTATGAGTTGGTTAATGGCATAGGCACATCATCCGTGATAGACAGCCTACAAAAAATAAAAGCATTTGAAATCAATTATCTGGACTCCGGTATTGGAGATAATCGTATACGCTTAAACAGCCATAAATGGTTGTTTGAACTAGCAGTAATAAATGGTATAGAACCAGACACGACGTATCAGTACGCTGATACCGAAAAATTACAAAGAGATAATGCAATCATGATTTTAGGTGATCCAGAAAAGCATGAAGACAAAGCAGTATTTGATGCGCTTTGTCTTTTTGGAAGACATAAAATTTTGGCATCAGCTGTCCTTAAAAAACATGAAAAACACGGCACACAGTTATTCGCTCAAGTGTGGCGAACAGCTATAAAAATGGATAATAACTTATTTTCTGCGTGCTTTGGCACAATACATTCTCATCTTTGGTACCCTCTAGGCAACGCCGTATATTACCAAGTAACGCCACAACAGCCACTTATATACAAGTTGAATGATATCCGAAAATATACCTACAAAGATAATGCGTGGTACGAACAGAGTTACCAAAAATTTAACTTTCATCAAGAAAAGTTAGATGGTCTTTTGCGTGAAACAGATCGTATGTTACGACTTTATTTAAAAACTGGTTATCCTTTAAAAGCACGAGATGCAGAAACCTGGGCAGCACCGTACGTTAAAACTGTCATTGCAGCTGACCGTGATTCTCGTTTGAAAGCAGATAAGCCTAAGGTTACCATTCAATTTTCAAATTTAGATAAAATTAGAAGCGATGCGTTTGAAACACGAGACAGTTTGTTAACTGACGAAGAAAAAGATACTTCTGAAAACGTATTACCAAAGCATAATAACATATTGCCATCCACTGAACAGACTGGCCTCGAAAAAATACCTGTTATTGATTCAGAGCCTACGCTGTCACTAAGCAAGACCCAGTTAGAATTATTAAGCTTATTAGTTCGAGGCGAATCTGTCACAGACATGATCCGTGATATGCATGGCATGCCTGAAGTGATTACCGACACGTTAAATGAAACGCTTTTTGATGACATCGGCGACTCAGCTCTACAATGTGACGGCGATACCATCTTTCTTATTGAAGACTATCGGGACGATTTAATTGAAATAATTAGGAGAAATATGAAATGACAAAACAAACTCAAAAAGTACCAAAGCGCATTGCACAAACAGTATTAAATTCCTTAAAGGGTGGTGTTGTCCCTAGAATTGGACTACCTTACGTTACGGTGGGTAGAAAAAATGAAATTCAGGCACTTTTACACGATGTCGATATCATATCAGAAGGCGGTGCATCTTTTCGCTTCGTTGTTGGTAGATATGGCTCAGGTAAAAGTTTTCTGATGCAAACGATTCGTAATTACGTGATGAACAGTGGCTTTATTGTTGTCGATGCAGATTTATCACCAGAACGACGTCTTCAAGGATCAAAAGGTCAAGGTCTTGCAACCTATCGCGAATTAATTAGTAATCTATCTACAAAAACAAAACCTGAAGGTGGTGCACTTAACTTAATTTTGGATCGTTGGATTAGCAGCGTTCAAACAAAAGCAGCCAGCGACAGTGGCCTAACCCCAGGTGATCCTCGGTTGACTGCGATGGTAGATCAAAATATTTACACAGTCACTTCCTCAGTCAGTGAACTTGTATACGGCTTTGAATTTGCTAAATTACTTTCTTCCTATTATCATGCCTATGTCAACGCCGACGATGAACTGAAAGCAAAAGTCATCCGCTGGTTCCGTGGGGAATATGCTTTAAAACGTGAAGCCAAAAAGGACTTAGATATTAATATTATTATTACAGATGATAATTGGTATGAATATTTAAAACTTTTCGCTGCTTTCTTTAGATTAGCTGGTTATTCTGGCATGCTAATTATGATTGACGAGCTGGTAAATATCTATAAGATTCCAAATAGTATCACGCGTCAATATAATTATGAAAAACTGTTAACGATGTACAATGACACACTGCAAGGTAAAGCTAAATATCTTGGTATCATCATGGGAACTACTCCACAAGCTATAGAAGATAAACGTCGCGGTGTTTATAGTTATGAGGCCCTGCGTTCTCGTCTAGCTGAAGGTAAGTTTTCAAAACCAGGCGCTAGAGATTTGTTGGCCCCGGTCATCAAGTTAGAACCATTAACAGCTGAAGAGATGCTAATTCTATGTGAAAAGTTGGCTATTATGCATGCAGATCTCTATAGTTATGAAAAAAAGATGACAGACGATAACCTCGCCACCTTTATCCGAATTGAATATGAACGCATCGGAGCAGATTTAAATATTACCCCACGCGAGATTATCCGTGATTTCATTGAGGTATTAGACATTTTATATCAAAATCCAAATCTATCCATTGACACAATATTTGATTCTGATGAGTTTTCTTATGCCAAATCAGAGGCTGTTTCTAACAAAGTGGCTGACAATTTTTCTGAATTTACAATTTGAGAGGTATTCACATGGATATATATAACCGATATGCGCCTTTTATTCAAGACTACATTTACCGGTCTGGCTGGCGAACCCTGCGCGCTGTTCAAAATGCGGCCGGAGATGCCATTTTTAACACAGATAAGAATGTTCTTTTAACGGCATCTACTGCTTCTGGGAAAACGGAAGCTGCTTTTTTCCCTATTCTAAGCCTACTTGATGAACAACCATCAAGCTCAGTTGGAGTACTGTATATTGCCCCCTTAAAGGCTTTGATCAATGACCAATTTGGTCGATTAAATGAGCTTTGTGAAGAAGCTGATATTCCAGTCACACGTTGGCATGGGGATGCCCCTCGAAGTCAAAAGCAAAAATTACTACGCAAACCAGCCGGTATTTTACAAATTACACCGGAGTCCTTAGAGGCTTTGATGATAAACAAGTCTATGGAAATCCCTGCCCTTTTTGGTGATTTACGCTTTATTGTCATTGATGAGATACATTCACTTTTACGTTCGGATCGTGGTGGACAAACCTTTTCGCTAATTGAACGCCTCTGTCGACTATCGGGCAGTAATCCAAGACGAATAGGATTATCAGCTACAATCGGAAATCCAAAAGCAGCGGGTAAATTTCTTGCCGCAGGTAGTGGCAGAGAAACTATCATCCCAAAGTTTGACGGTGGAAAAGAAGTATGGCGACTGTCAATCGAACACTTTTTTAATTCAGAACCACAAGCTAACGAGACGATAAATAGCGTGATAACAGCCCCACCTACCTCTGCTTTAGAACCTGCCACAGATAAAGCTCCAAAGGCAGCAAATCCAGGTATAGGCTATATTTTTGAACATACACGTGGCAAAAAATGCCTCATTTTTACTAACTCGCGAGAAGAGTGTGAATTAGTCTGTCAAAATTTACGGCAGTACTGTGAAGTCAACAACGAACCGGATCGTTTTCTTATTCATCACGGAAACCTTTCAACAGCCTATCGAGAAAGTGCTGAAGAAGCCATGAAAGATGCTGATTCTCTCATGAGCGTCTGTGCCACCGCAACACTAGAACTTGGTATCGACATTGGTAGACTAGAACGCGCCTTTCAGCTAGATGCACCATTTACGGTTTCCGGATTTTTACAGCGTATGGGCAGAACCGGCAGAAGAGGTGACCCTTCTGAAATGTGGTTTGTTATGCGCGAAGACCACCCAGAAGCTCGTGCTATGCTACCAGATTTGGTGCCCTGGTACCTTATTCAGGGTATCGCTCTCGTACAATTATATATCGAAGAACGTTTTGTAGAACCACCCAAAACAGACAAATTGCCTTTTTCCCTGCTTTATCACCAAACAATGAGTACATTGGCATCATCTGGCGAAATGACACTTGCTGAACTTGCTTCACGCGTCCTAACGCTTTCTGCTTTTCATCGAATTAATCAAGAGGACTTCGGAACTTTACTGCGTCATCTGATCACAATCGATCATATCAATCGTACCGAAAATGGCGGTGTAATTGTTGGTCTTGCTGGTGAACGTATTGTTAACAACTACAAATTTTATGGGGTCTTTCAAGAAAACATCGAATATACAGTCCGTGCAGGATCAGAAGAGTTAGGTACAATTGTCAAGCCACCACCAGTCAGTGACAAGATTGCCATAGCAGGACGTGTATGGGTTGTCGATGAAGTTGATCACAAACGTCGTGAGGTATACTGTACGCTCGTTAAAGGTAACAAACCAGCCTACTTTGGAGATGTCGCTGGGGATATTCACACCAGAATCCTAGAACGTATGCACGATGTCCTTGCAGAGCAAAAAGACTATTCCTACTTAATGCCACAAGCTAGAGGCCGTCTAGCAGAAGCCAGAGAAACGTTTAAAAAGGCAGAAATGGCTAATCGTCCACTGGTTCATCTTGGTGGCAAAATGTGGGCATTGTTTCCATGGCTTGGCAGTTACGCGTTCCTTGCGCTTGAGCGGTTTCTGAAAATCCGTTGTGGTAAACGTCTTGGGTTGAAAGGCATGAATTCATCACGACCATATTACCTACAATTTACCATGTCTGTCAGTGAAGCAGAATTTTATAAAATCGTAGCAGAAGAAGCAGCTACCGATTTTGATCCTTTGGCATTGGTATATGAAAAAGAAGTGCCTGTTTTTGAAAAATATGATGAATATGTACCAGAAGAATTAATTCGTAAAGGATTTGCAAACGGTATCTTAGATCTCAAAGGAATGCAAAATCGCGTGCTTAGTTGGCAAAAACATCTCTAAACAGAGATTCTAAAGTATCAATGTGATAATAAACTAATTAGTTATCTACTTCAACAACGCTACTAAATCATCCGGCACATGACGTGGTCCTCTGATAGAGGTCGCGCCATGTTTTTTTAATTTCTCTAAGGTAAATGCTTGCTCATCATACGTTGTTATCAAATGTAAATGCATCATATACTTCATCGAAATATGCTTATCATGATGCGGATAAGCATCCTTGGCTTTGACAACTAAACATTTATAAATGATCGCTTAAATTGGCGCCGTAACAGACACACAAACAACATCATTTTCTTTAATATATATGTATAAAAAAGAAGGCTCGCATTACGAGCCTTCTTTTTTTGAAAACTTGAAAGTTTCCGAGACTATTCAAATTAAGTTCATCACATTTTTCCTAGTACTAATCATGTCTAATCGCACTGTTCAAATTCTTATGATTAAAAAAATAGATACTAAAAGCTACTGGAACAATTAAAATCATAACTGGAAAAAGTAATTTTATTGGTAAAATATTTGTAATAATGCCACCTAGAATTGGTCCTAAAGACATTCCTATGTCACTCCCCAAATAGTAAGTTGCAGTAGCCAGCCCCTGTTCTTGCAAAGGCGCTAATAATAGAGCTGTAGACTGGCAAACAGAAACCATTGTTCCAAACCCAATGGCCATCAAAGCCGCAGCTAACGCCATCTCTAAATTGTTATGCATTATGGTTAAGAAAAAAAGATAGCCCACAGTCACAATCATACAGATATAAAACCAAACACCAAAGGGAATACTGTCAAAATAGTTTTTTAATAAAATTCGACTAAAAATCAAAACAATTGAATAAATTACAAAAAATAAGCTAACAGTAATATTTAGATTACTTGCTCGAACATACATTACAATGTCAGCCTGGACCGCAAAATATGGAATAGAAATTAAAGCAAAAATTGATGCAACTGGTAATGCACTTCGTTGAATCAGCTTAAAATGTGTCGCTTCCTTACGAACGAAAGATGGCATGGCTCGATTATCAATAAACTGAATTGTGATTACCACGGCAATCGCACTGACAGCGGCCAAAAGAAAAATCATTTTATACCCTACTTTTTGATATATCTCAAGTGACAAAACTGGGGCAACTGCCATAGAAAGAGCGTTTACCAACCCATAATACCCCATCGCCGCACCAACACGTTGGCGCGGCACCAAGAAAGCCAACCAGGTTGCCAAGCATACAGTGCATAAGACAAAACCAACCCCATTAATGACTCTAAAAAAGAATAACCAAGCAGTATTAAAAGAAAACATATATCCAAAATCACTAATGGCACATAGAATACCACCAATAAATGTTAACCCATATTTTGATATTTTATCGGTAAGATTTCCAGCAATAGGTCTTAAAAATAATGAAGTAATACTCATAATACCAACAATTAAACCTGCTAGAGTACTAGTAATACCTAAATGTGTAACATAGCCACTGATTAACGGATTTACCGACTGAATACTAAATTGATAGAAAAAAGTGGCTATCATTACATAAATAACGTCTTTAGAAATAAATGTTTTTCGGTCCAAGTCCTTGTATCTCCCTTTATTCGTTCTAAGTCCAAGAAAATCCTCAAATGTTTCACAATAATATATAGTTTTCTCCACCAATTATTCAGAAATGCAAAATCTATAATTAATCCGAACAAAATTTAAAAGGTCAAAAAATTATGTCTTGCTATCAAAAACAATCACCGCTAGTTTTAGCTTTCGGTCGTCTGCGGAAGCGAGAAGCCAACACATCTTTAAACTGTTGTCATACTTGTTATCTCCAAAAAACACCAATTTGAGTCAGCTAGCCAACAATGAATTGACCTCCACTTTTTGCTATAAACTATTAAGGACGGTCTATTCCTTTAAATATTTCAAGAATATCCAAACTATGTTCTGTAGCATTATAAGGCATGTTTCCAATTCCTTTAGCACTTATTTTATCTACTTTAACAGCGTCCCAAGTAAGATCGGAATGACCTTCCGCCATATCTAATAACGTGTCTTTAATATAATTGTCCCGATCAATTTGTTCTTGACTGGCATTAGGGCTAATCTGTCCAACAATGCCGTACATCTCTGTTCCATGGACAGCGACTTCCGCTCCTTTGACAGGTGCAACAACTAACACATGTGATGTTCCACCTGCATTAGCATGAGCCACTGCTCCACGAATTTGAGGTAATGTAAAGGATAAATGCGTTAATAATAATCCCCTTACCTCTACAGGCTTCAAAGTATCATCAGCAAAGGAATTGATTACTTGCTGGGCTCTAGATAAAGGAATACGCATACTGTGGGCAAATTGCTCTGTAAGCCTGTCAAGGGTCACTGGATCAAAATCTTTTGTCCGATTTAAGACCCAATAAAAAGTTTCTTCTGTGGTACTACTAAATAGAATATCTACATCTTTGTGTTTCCCAGATTCAAGAACATGCATCGGGTGATCAGCTATAACCCCATTTATTAGTTGACTATCGTCAGTAACAGCTATCACATCATTGTCAATGCCATGTGGAGTACCCGGATCAGGTGATTGAGTTGCATTCATTGCTTCAGCTAATTCATAAGCATCGACCTGTAATAAGTGCTCTGGATTATTAACACAGTCAAAATGTTTTAACACTTTTAGAGCACGCTCTTGCGCCACCCATTGAGGCACTAATCGAGAAGGCATACCAGAAAAAGCTGCTAAATGATGATAAAGATTGTCAGCACTAGGCGCTGATAATAGTTCTAATGATGAAAAAGCACCTGCACTATGTCCCGTAACTGTGACATTATTAGCATCACCGCCAAAATAAGCAATATTTTTTTGAATCCATTTAAGAGCCGTTATTATATCTTTAAGACCAAGGTTAGTTGCATCTTTTAATTTACCACCATACTGTGCTAGTGATAACCAACCAAACGGTCCAAGGCGATAATTAATAGAAACGCCTATCACACGACCAGTACTAGCTAGTCCTGATACGTCAGAAACTGCTTGTGTATTTGATCCTAACACCCAGCCACCACCAAAAATATAAACAACAACTGGTAATGGTTCCTCCCCCATGTCTTCAGGGGCCCAAATATTAAGGTTTAGACAATCTTCGCTAAGTCCGCTAACGGCTCCCAGCCAACTTGTATCGCCAGCCTGCAAAGGTGCTGGTCCATACTTAACATACTGCTTTGTTTCATCAAAAGGAACCAACTCTGGTTCAGCAAATCTTTCAGCTTTGGCATAGGGAACGCCTAACCAACTGTGTACTTTATGTGTCGTCATTTCTATCTACTCCAATTTAAATTATTTATGTTATCTGACTGATTATTCCGATTTGTATTAATAATTATTCTTGTAAAACTTTTTCGCAACATCAAGGTCAATGCGAAGCAAACTCTATTTTGTCGGCATTCTTTTGTAAATCACTAATTGTGTATATTTTGTGCCTTCAAAATAGTTAAGAGAACTGTTTCAGTATATCGTGAATAAAGGTTAACTTCACCTTTTTAAACAATACTTTTAGCTTTACCAAAATCCATATCCATTGGTCGAATAAATGACCAAGTTGAGTGGATTACTTTCCAGCCATCTTCTTCTTTTTGATAAACTTCAATACAATTGTATTGCATATCAATCAACGTCGTTTTTGCATATAGTTGATATGTTAAAACAGCCATATCATCGACTGCTTGCACTCGTGGATATTCAAAATCGTAACTGTCAGCAAATAGTTTTCCTTCAACATTAGCTAAAACTGATTCTTTTATGTCTTCATAACTATCAACACGTCTTTTAACAGCACCGTCAAAATACGAAAACTGTTTTTGTGACCAAATATTTAGGTAACCCGAAGTGTCCCCTTTGAACCACTTATCCAACGCACCCTTTTCTAGTGCAATAATCTCTTCATTTAATTTGTTATTTGTATTAATCATTTTTTCTCCTTATTTATAAATTGGTCAGATTTCATGCCATAGCGATGTGCCTCTTGAATATCTCCCAGTTTGAATACCTTTTCAAGGTCTCTACTGAACCCCCCATCATGATAAAAACCTGCTGATCTTTTTTTAATTGACTTTTTTTGAAGTGGCATAAGCTTCATCAACAGCCTCAATAATTAGTACTTGCGGTATATTATCAACATAGACTATCTCGTTACGTCACAGTCAACCAAAAAGCATTAATTGAATCCGCTTAAGTATATTGACTATCCTTAAGCGTAACAGGTTACAATTTTTAAGAATAATTCCCGCGTTAACATTATTCTTCATTTTGATACCATTTATTGGTGTTGGCAACATTTACACGACCGAATTATGTTTGAATTCTCTTTGAAAATAAAAAAAGAAAGACCAATTCGAAAATGAATTGGTCTTTCCAAAATTTACCCACCAACACTCGTTGACATAGGGGTCTTAAGACTTCTTCTACTCATTCTATAATCTTAGAATTTTACTTTTTAGCCTTTTTTGATTTTTTTCTACCTATCATAAAGATAACTGATGTTGCGAGTAATGCAGCACCTAATAACGTTACCAAAAGACTTGTTGCCTCATTTGTTTGAGGAAGATTTCCTGTATCACTCTTTGTATTATTTGCTTTGCTTACTGTATTTGAGTGAGTGTTTCCTTCAGGAACATCCGTCAACGTTTCTGTTGTTGTATTTCCTTTTGAATTATCTGTTGGTGGTGTTACCGGCGGTGTCACTACTGTTTTATCTTCATCTTTAACATAAACATACGTGACTGTTTGTGCCGTATCCGTGAAGATACCTTTAGCATTACTTGGCGCCTCTTTCAACATCCAACCTGAAAGTTGTTTCTCTTTAGATGTATATGCGTCACCAATCTTACCAGAGAATGTTACTGAAGCTGATAATTCATTACCATCTTTATCAACATATTTTACAGTGACATCTTTAGCAGCTGATCTCGTATAAACATACGTAACTGTTTGAGTCTTATCTGTAAATGTTCCTTCTGCATTTTTAGGAGTCGTTTTAACATTCCAACCTGCAATACGTTTAGCAGTTGTCTTGTATGAATCTCCTAATTTACCAGAAAGATTATCTGGTGTTGCTAGCTCGTTGCCTTTTTCATCTACATACTTAACTGTTACAGCTTCAGCATCTGTTTTTTCATACACATACGTAACTGTTTGGGCTTTATCCGTAAATGTTCCGTTGGCGTTACTTGGCGTTTCTTTTAACGTCCAACCTACTAATTCCTTAGCGGTTGTCTTGTAGTCAGCGTCAATTTTACCAGATAAAACATCTGATGTTGCTAACTCGTTACCTTTTCCATCTACATATTTGACCGTCACATCAGCTGCATCTGCTTTTTCATACACATACGTAACCGTTTGTGCAGCATCTGTGAATATTCCTTGTGCATTCTTTGGTACTTCTTTTAACGTCCAACCTGATAATACTTTGGCATCAGTTGTATAAGCATCCCCAACTTTTCCTGAAAGCGTATCAGCTTTAGTTAAATCATTCCCACTTCCATCAACATATCTAACTGTAACAGGGACAGCATCTGCTTTTTCATACACATACTTAACTGTCTGAGCTTTATCCGTAAATACTCCCGTTGCGTTTTCAGGTATTTCTTTTAATGTCCATCCTGAAATATTTTTAGCGGTTGTACTATATGGATTTGATACTTTTCCTGAAAGCACATCTGATTTAGCTAATTCATTTCCGTCTACATCAACGTATTTAACCGTGATATCAGCTGCATCCGCTTTTTCATACACATATGTGACTGTTTGTGCGGTCTCTGTAAATGTCCCACTTGCATTCGTTGGTGTTTCTTTCAACGTCCATCCTGAAATATTTTTAGCAGTTGTACTGTATGGATTTGATACTTTTCCTGAAAGTACATCTGATGTTGCTAATTCTTTTCCATCTGCATCGACATACTTAACTGTAACGTCAGCCGCATCCGCTCTTTCGTAGACATATGTGACTGTTTGTTTATCAGCAGTAAACTTACCACTTGCGTTACTTGGTGTTTCTTTCAATGTCCATCCTGAAATAACAGCAGCATCTGATGTATAAACATCACCAAAATCACCAGTAAGTTCTTTTGAATCAGCTACCGATTTACCATTTTCATCGACATATTTAACAGTCACTGGTGCAGAAGTTTTCTTATAAACATAGTTAACTGTTACTGCATCAGCCCCAAACTTACCAGAAACGTTACCTTCTACTTTTACAAAGTCGTAACCTGAAATCTCTTTTTGAGTTGTCGTATATGGATCATCGAAGTACCCACTTTGGACAACATCATCAGCAAGTTTATTACCATCTACATCTACATAATTTGCAGTAACATCAGCGCTAGCACGAATTAATTGTGTGCCTATTGCACCAGTTTCAACAACTTGCAACTTGTTAATTGCGATACCAAAACTGTTGTAAGCACCACGTGTTTCTTGAACAGCGCGTGACACTTTCGTTGTTTCAGCTGGTTTATTACTAATTAATGTTGAATCTGAAATTTCAGATTCTTTAGGCGCAACTAGATCAAATGATAATGTAACTCCCTTACCTTGGGCCCATTCAACTCCGTCATTAAGCGTAATTTTGTATGAATGAATGGTTGACCAATCAGCTACTTTATCAGCTGTTACCCAAGTTGCATCTTCAGCCCCAGTTGGGTCAACAATTTTAGCCGTTCCTGCTGGATAATTTGTATTCTTATCTAATATACCGGCACGTTTAGGATTTTTAGATGTACTATATAAAACAGTCATCTTATTTTCCCATGCACTTGGTAAAGTAATGGCCCCATCTAATTTCATTTCATAAGCCGAATTACGTGCTGCACCATCGGTAATATTTGAATCTCCGACAGATGGTAAAACATCTAAGAACTGCATTGATGTAATTTTATCATCTGTATTATTTGTTAATGTTGCTTGATAAGTGGCTTTTTTGCCGACTGTAACATTACCTAAATCGCCAAACTTATCATCTTTATCACCTTTAATACTTGCATCAACATCAATATTTGATTCTTGATTTAACACATATGAATTACCTGTTTTAATAATTGGTGTGTCTGTTTTACCATCTTTATCAATATCATCTGTATCAACAGATTTTACTGTATCCGTTAAAAGTGGTTCATCACCTGTCGGTTTCACAGCTGTATAATCAGTATCACCAATTGTTCCTGTCATGTTAAATGTCATATTAGGTGTCGCATCTTTTGAAATATTAATTTTAAATTGACCATTAAGGAATTTACCGGCTACTAATTTGTCGCCATTCATTGTTACTTTAACGAGTTGTCTTCCAGTACCTTTGTAATCCTTATCATATAATTCAGCGCTATAGTTCGTTGAAGCAACGCTTTCTTTGAACGTTACACCTGTTGGTAATAGCACATAACTCAGATAAGGTCCTGATAAAGGTGAAATTGATGCCTTATTATTTTCTATTGAAGTTAAGACAGTATTTTCACCTTCATTAACTGTACTTCCGACTGTATTTAGTAAACTAACTGAAGCTTTAACAACTTTTGTTTCACCGGTTGTTTTTGCTGCGACTTCAACGTGACGAGGCGCAATTCGATCTGTATAAACCTGACCATTTTCACCCTTAAATGCCTCTGCCCATGGGTTAGATGTGTAATCAACATATCGAGCTGCTTCAAAACCTGTTTCATCAGGTGCCTGAACGCCATAGAAAGTCATATCCATTTTATTAGTTATTTGACCAGTGAATCCTTTATCAATCGTTGCGTTAACTTTCATCCCGCTATTATACAATCCAGCTGGAGCCATTTTAACGGTTTTTTTACTTTCTGGATCATAGGTTGCAGATGCAGCTATGTCTCTATTTGCTGGAACTTTTGTTATCTTCTCATCATGGAACCACAGCCAAATATTAGCCACTTTTTTCCCATCCGGAATACCTAACTGAGCACGTGTGTAATTGGCGTTAGTCTTCATATCCATATTGAGTAATGTCCAGTTATCATCAACTTTTCCATCTGTTTCGTATTTTACCAACATAGCAAATGGTACTTTAGCTTTTGTTGGTGAAAAAGTTGGTAAATTATTGTTTGGCATGTAATAAAAATTACCCGTTGTAAAACTATCAAGATTTAAATGCGTATCCACATCATAATAAATATTATAATAAGAAAATCCAATATAAGGTGATGTCGCATTTTGTGAGGATAATGTTAATCCATAACTTAGATAAGCATCATCGTTAACTGTCACATCCGGGTCAATTAATGTAGCTGATGCCACGCCACCGTTTCCATCTTTTGGTCCTAAATGATTAGTTGGAAATGCTGATCCACCAGGAATTGGAATTGGAACTTCCTTAGGATCATTGGGCATAACCATAACCGTTGATTTAATTGGTGCTGTACTATTTACACTACCATCAAGGAAAGTTGCTGTTGAACTCACTGTATTCGTTATCTGTGAATAATAGGCAGCCTTGTCAGTTACTTTTGCTTGGATAGTCACATTTTTTTCAAAGAAATCAGTCACAGCTGCTTTTTGTTCAGCGTAACTTGGTGCTGTATATTCCCAGGTTAATGTTCTACCATCTGTACTGACACTCGGTTCTTGTGCGCCATCTTTTACACCATAGTAGTCTATTCCAGCGCCTAATTTATAGGTCACGTTAACTTTAGAACCTTCTTTAACATACAGTGCGCCTAATTCCTTTTTCGGCGCACTAACCCCTACACCATAGTTTACAATATCGCCACGATTAGGATTATTATATGTTTGTCCTTCAATACTAGTAACTTTATTTGTCATAGCATAATTATTATTTGCTGTTATATTAATTGAAGTTTTAGAATCATAGCTTTTATTTTCGCCATTCTGATCCGTTCCAGTAAATGTTGCTGCTGTGTCTAATTTTGTATTAGGCATAATTGCGCCATTTGCTGTTCCTATTTTTATAATTACTTTATTTGCTGTTCTTGCATTAAGCGTATCAAAATGATAATTCAATACACCTTTATCTTTATCATAAATTGGTGTGACGCCCGCAATTTTAAGTTCTGATAAATCTTGCGTAAATGTCATATTTTCATTTAAATTACTTGGTAACGTAACCTTTATATCGGCATTGGTAAATGAGGTGTTCTTACCTGAAATTTTAAAATATAAATTAAAATTAGCCAATTGGCCAGCTTCAATCGTATCTTTCTGTGCTTCAACTGTAAGATCCGTATTTGTATCTCCAGTACGAGTCATACCTGTCTCTGCTTTTGTCGCTTTTTTAGCAGTTGACGCCGTAGCTGCTTTTGAAGATGACGTTTCTGTCGTTGGATTAAGGTCCTGCGCAAACACAGAAGATAATGGTAATTGCGTGAACAACGTTATCATTGTTGTTGCGATAGTTAGCCCCTTTTTCATTTGTCATGCCCCCTTGTAAGTAATAACCTATTAAATAATATGCCGCCCCCGGCACAAATTAATTGTAACATCACAACAATCTTATGTAAACGTTTACGGCTTGCACTATTTAATCGTCTTTCCAAAAAAATAAAAGGGCATCGAAATCCTATTAAAAATGGATTTTAATGCCCTTTTATACTACCGTAATTCTAACTTACCACATTTATTAAATCAGACGTGGTCATTTAGAAATAAAACGTTCGGAACCAACTATGTTCACCCTCATATTTAAATACTGACAAATCAAAACCTGATAATGCGTAACTAGTAAACATGACTATAGCGCCAAACCAGATCAGAAATAAACTAATTTTCAACCAATTACGTCTTATATATTCAATCATTTTAAGCGACCTCCTTCAATTGTCTTCTGAATAAACGAATTAACCAGCGTGTCAGACTAATCGAATATTTAATTAAATATTTCGTTGAATACCAGGTCATTGCGATGAATAAAATACCAACACCTACAATTACAAAACTTACCCCAAATTGCATCAATCCAACGTTAAAACCTTGATTAAACATATCAAATGGCGATAGTCCTAAACTAATCACGCCACTGATAATAAATGAGGTAGCGATTACGCCTGCAATCATTGGTACTAACCATATTAAAAAATAAACTGTGGCAATTAGAATAGCAGCCGTCAGCAATAGCGGTCCCCATACAGGTGCTCCTAGGATAAGTAAAATGACAATCAAAACGATTATTGGTGTCGATAACTTTTTTTGTATTTTTGGTCGGTCATTTTGAATCAAACGTATCGCAATTTGACTTGGATTTTCTAAACTTAGAATAATATCTGTCACAGATTCGCCCGCTTCTAAACGGTCATCAATCATCTCGTCATAATAATCAAGTGTATTATCAATGTCTGCCGCTTGATAATGTTTAAGTTCTTCTTCTAGCTCTACAATAAATTTTCTCTTACTCATCGTTACACTCCCTTTATGTAATCGTAAACGTTTATTACCTGTTGCCAATCATCTAAAAATTCTTGAATATCTACTAATCCCGCCTCAGTTATGTGATAATATTTTCGCAATCGACCATTGTGTTCAACACTGTAACTCTCAATAGCGCCTTGTTTTTCTAGTCGTTTCAAAATGGGATAAAGAGTTGAATCTGAAAGTTCAATCACGCTTGAGGTGTCTTTAATAATTTGGTAACCATAAGAATCTGATGTCCTCAGCGTCGCTAACACGCAAAATTCTAATAACCCTTTTTTCATCTGTATATTCATCAACTCACTCCTTTCAAAATCAATACTATACGTTACATAGTATAATGTCAAACGATATATTATTTTATCCAAAAAAATCGACAATGTCAGTAAGACAACATTGTCGATTAAGTGGATTATTAATAATAGCTTTACTCTGTAGAACTGCCAAAAAGTTCATTGTAAGGCTATTTATTTTTTGCTTTAAAGTATTGTACAATTGGTCTCAATAAGAATATGCCTAACAGATAAATCCTAACATCATAAAAAATCGAACTGACTAAACTATCTTTAATAAAGAATGACAAGATTATTAAACATAAAGATAGGCTACCAAGAACAGAAAGGGTTTCATTCATATAATCTTTATATTTTTTCATTTTCATATCCTAACTAAAGCTATTATTTTTTTCAAATTGATAATAACACCTCGTTTTATCTTTGTCTATTTTAAACGATCTTATCAATTTAACCAGTAAGAAGACAGATAAGATTACATCAAATTAATTTTGTAGTATATTAAAATAAATATTAATTCATATCATTATGAAGGGTGGTCCTATCAATGAAAAAAATATTTAAAACTGATAACAATCAAGTGAAGTGGCTAATGAGAATCGGTATCGCACTCTGTATATTGGGCCCATGGATTGCCTTTTTAAATGGAATTGTCGGCTTATCTTTAGCTGGTTTAGGACTTTCTGCTGTTACAGATTCTATTCTCAACTTACCCTTCTTTCAGAAAAATTTTTTTTACTGCTTATTATCAATCCTTTTAATGCTATTGGTTGCTATCATCATTCTCATTTATATCCTTCTAATCATACTGCTACTAAATATACAATTTTAATCATAAACACTGTAAAAATGATTCTTCAATTAAAAAACTAGCTGATAAACCCAAATTAGGTTTATCAGCTAGTTTTCAGTTTTTAATGTCATAACTTTGATTCTGTTTCGTTCGTTTAATCATATAGTGTACATACATTGCAGAGTTCGCAATGGTCACTAATACCGTTATACTCACAATTTCTGGAAAATTGTTAAATATTAAGCTTAATATTACACCCACTATAGTTGTCGTTGTAAAGAATCCAATGACCACATTACCCAATCGTAAGTATTTTTTATTATACGGACTGGTTAAGAATAACCCTAAATAAAATAACGATATACCTAAATATAGACATAGTACTGAAAAGTTTTTAGGTATTTCGATTTCACTAATAAAACCTAACGAAATAGTGACTAAACTTAAGCCAAACAAGACAAAGTAATGAATATAAATTAATCGAATACCTGTTTCACCCGAACGATTTTCATCAATATAATGATCCATTTGAGTAATATAGGTCATAAAAAGTGCACCGATAATCATGAATATTAAAATTGAATAAAAATTAAATGTTTTAACGGTGAAATACGAGGCAATACCGAGAATACTTTCTCCAAATGTAATAATTGTTAATAGTGTTAGACGCTCTAATATATGTGGAAAATTAAGTGGGTGGAGTTTCAAAACTGAACCACCAAGAGCTGGTAATATCCAACTCACTGCAATACCCAGCAAGAATACCGCAATGCCTATGTTTAGTGGCAAAAAGGAGCCAATAAATACGAGTAATGTTCTTGTTGCAACAATCAACATCATTAGTTTAGCAATTTTTTTATCATCCTTTTTAGCAGCTGTCAGGTATACCGTGCCATATTGAACAACTAATACTGTGGATAATAGCCCTGTTGCAATTGCAAATGGTTGGAACCAATTATGGATATCCCCCTCAAAAGCATTGGACATATAAAGTAAAATTGCCATATCAATCATAAAAAGAATAATATCAGTCATCGAGTTTTTTCTATATCGATTAATAAAAACACTCTTAATCATCCATGTGTTAATAAAAACGACCATTACCACTGAAAAGATAATAAATGCACTAATCATACTTGATGTGCTTACTTGAAAATGATGAAGTAAATCCGTAGCTTGTGAAATTGCGTATGCAAAGACTAAATCATAAAATAATTCAGGTAATTCAACTTTCTTTTTTCTGACTTGTTCTACCATTTTAATTCCCTCGTTTTTTTAAAATTAATGAGTTAGATTACTCTACAAATCGTTTAAATACTACTAAAGACATTTTATTATAGCACCTTTTTCCAATTTATCTGAACTATATGAATAGCTAAATAAAAGAACCATCTGGATAAGCACTTTTAGAGAAGCAACTATCTAGATGGCCCTTTATTAATTTTGTAGATACAATTAATAAACGATTATATTTTAAAAGAATCTCTTAATTAATAAGAATCTTTGCCGTTCCTATAAATATCATTACCATCATAGATCTTATCGTTCACTTTAAAATGATTATCCACTTTAATGACAATGTCATTCCCAATCCAATAATTTTTTGGCGTCAATTTTAAAAATCCAAGTTTATTCTTTGCTCCCGATTTGAAACTTTCCATCTCACTTTTATTTATCTCACTCCGTACATACTTAGTCACGCCATCTTGAAATTTAATCACTAAAAATAAATTTGGTAACATGCCGACTTCGTTTATGCTAGGTATCCCATTGTTAGCCATTAGTATGCCTCCTCTTTACTAATCGTTTTTCTCGTATCCACTTTCGTTGTAAGACGCTTAAGTAATACATTCAACCTATATAAAAAAACAAAGTACTGATTACTCAGTACTTTGTCTACGTCTGAAGTATTCTCATCTCAAAAATACTTTCTATTTATTCTATCCATTTATTTGGTGCCATGCTTTTATTTGGGCTAAACGCTCTTTAAAACGTCGTTCCTTACCTTCGCTGGTTGGTTTATAATATCGATGTCCTGCTACGGAAGGTGGCATGGTACTCATAGTCGTTAACTTATCTTTGGCATAATGAGCTAATTCGTACCCTTTACCGTACCCTAGATCTTTCATTAATTTGGTAGGCGCATTACGTATTTGTAATGGTACGGGATCATTGGCCGTGGTTTTAACATCTTTAGCTGCAGCTAATCTTGCCTTATAAACGGCATTTGATTTAGGTGCCAGAGACAAGTAGGTTACTGCTTCCACTAAGTGAACATCACATTCAGGCATACCAATGAATTGGCATGCCTGAAAAACATTAATTGTCACATTGAGTGCATTCGTATCTGCTAACCCGATATCTTCACTTGCAAATCGAACAAGTCGCCGTGCTATATATATCGGGTCTTCTCCGCCTTCTAGCATTCGGGACAGCCAATAAATAGCAGCATCGACATCACTATTACGCATCGATTTGTGCAAAGCTGAAATTATATTATAGTGTTCTTCCCCATTTTTATCATAACGGACAAATCTTTTATTAATCAATTGGCTTAAATTATCCATCGTCACCGTAACGATATTATCAGCTTTTTCACCATTCAGAACTGCCATTTCCAAGGTATTTAATGCCATTCTGGCATCACCATCTGCAAAATTAGCAATCGCTTGAATTTCATCAGAACTAATGTGGATTGTTTGTTCTTCAAATCCGTCCGGGTTGCTGAGCGCGTTTTCGATTAATACAACAATATCTGCCTGTTTAAGCGCATGCAGTACAAATACTTTACACCGGGATAATAACGCTGAATTCACTTCAAAAGACGGATTTTCAGTTGTAGCACCGATTAAAGTAATACTACCTCTTTCAACATAAGGCAAAAATGCATCTTGTTGTGCTTTATTAAAGCGATGTATTTCATCGACGAAAACAATGGTTTTTTGACCAATTTCACAATCTAACTCCGCTTGTTTCATAATTTTTTTTATCTTACTAATACTACTATCAACTGCACTAAAGCTTAAAAAATTAGATTCAGTTTTACTTGCTATAATTTCGGCTAAAGTTGTTTTACCAACACCAGGTGGACCCCAAAAAATCATTGAAGGAACTTGATCACTTTCAATAATTTCTCGTAATATTTTGTTAGGGCCAAGTAGATTCTGTTGACCAACAAATTCTTCTAATTTTCGTGGTCGAACTCGACTGGCTAATGGTGAATTTTGAGGTTGATTAGAGAAAAGAGATTCCTGTTTCATTGATCAAACCACCTTTCTTTTAAGTCTGAATTTTTTCATGTTATACTTAATCATACACTGTACCGTTACGTTACAGACAATAAAGGAGCCTTATATGTTAAAAATAAGTGAGATGGCCAAATTAGCTAACACAACTCGCCGTACATTAATCTTTTATGACCAAGAAAATATTTTTAAACCTGCCCAAAAAAACGAATCTGGTTATCGTTATTATGATTATGACCAATTATACGATTTGCTATTTATACTTGGTTTACGTAGTTTAGATATTTCAGTAGCTGATATCAAGGAAATTAAAATCCATTCAAAAGGCGTACCAACACCTCAATTACTGAATGCTCAAGGTAAAATTGATAAAAAGATTGACGAATTAGTTAAAATTAAAAATGTTATCAACAAAAAAATTGAAGAACAATCTGTTACTAAGGACACTACCCTATATCAGCCCAAGATAGAAAACCGAATGAAAACAATTTTTTGGTGTTCTCGTCAATCCGTAGGTTGTACTGAGGAAGAAGTCGCTCAATTATTTTCAGAATTCTATAAACAATTAGACGCATTAGCTGTTATGGATACAACACAATCTGGATTTTTTACAACATTGGCTGTTGATAATCCAATCGGTTACGCTGAAGCGTCTTTTAGAGTTATCAAAGAAAAACTTACAGATGATCATGACGTTTTTATCCCAATCATGGAAAAACATGCAGGTAATTACGCATGTATTTTAGTGGAAAACAATGAAGCTGGTATCCATCAAGGATTAACTAAACTAAAATCATTCTGTCAAAAAAATAAGTTAAAAACCGCAGACTATTTATGGCAGCTTAATTCTGGCGACACCCTTATTAAAACTGGTTCCTCAAAATACGGCTGGCTTGAGTTTGCCATTTTGAATGAAAAGATTGAATAGACAAGAAAAAAAATTAGGCAACCTTCCTCCGGTTTAATACCGAAGACAAGTTACCTAAAGATGTGAAGTGAACCCAAATATTGGAAACTTAGAAACTACTTTTTTAGATTAGTTAAATAATTCAATCTGACACTCTAGTCGTTAGTAACAATAACCTGTCCGATTGGACGGTCTTTTTCCATCAAATAGCGATGAGCGTCTTGAATATCATCTAGTTTAAAAACTTTAGAAATCGGAAAGTGAAACTGTTTTTCATTAATAATATTAAACAACTCATTAACCATAGAACTATCAACATTAGATGAATCAAAAACTGTCGCGTACTTATTCGCCAAGTTGATGAACGGGTCAAAGTCTTTCCATAACCATTCCCCACTCAATTGACCAACTAACGTGTAAAACCCTCCTGTTTTAAGATGTGCTAAGGAATCCTCTACAGTTGTAGTACCTACCACGTCAATTATCACATCAAATTTGTTACTTGTTTCAATATGATTATCTTGATCTAATATGACTTCATTAGCTCCTAAAGTATATAGCAACTCTTTACGGTTGTTTTGCCTTGTTGTACTAGATACAGAAAGTCCAAATCCCTTTCCTAACAATAACGCAGCCATTCCAACTCCAGTAGTTCCACCACGAATTAATAAAGATTGACCTTCCTTAAATCGTGTTGCTTTTAAAGCCCCAAAAGCAGTATAGAAAGTTTCAGGATAACTGGCTAACTCTATCCAAGTTCCATTGAATGTTACAGGATAAATGATATTATCAGGAACTAAAGCATATTCTTGATAACTACCATCAAATTCACGCCCAAGGCCACCCATAAAAATTACGACCTTTTGTCCTTTTTCTAAGTTACTTTCCTGTGAAGGCTCATAGACCTCACCAACAGCTTCAACACCTATTACTCTCGGAAATTTAACTGAAGGTGATCCACCTTCTCTAGTTAGCACCTCATAACGGTGTACTGGAAAAGCATGAATCTTTATAACTGTTTTATTTTGAGTTGGATTTGGAATTGAGCGTTCGACAATTTCCAGTACTTCTGGGCCACCTGATTTTTTTACAACAACTGATTTCATAATAATTAACCCCCATTAAGTATTTTTTATACATTTACAATATACATAAATATATACTATCTTGTTACGTCACAGTCAAGTTAGAGTGCTCAGCAAATAGAATTATATCGATTAAATGCATTTTATTTAAATTGTTTAAAATAAAAACACCGCATAATACTTAGATTTTCGCCTAAATATTATGTAGTATTTTATTGTCTAAATAAAAGGTCTTCCACCTGCGAGCATTAATCCTAAAACACCCACACATAGGCAACAGATGCCTACCGCGTAGATGATACTTTTATTTAATTGCTTTTTATTTTTTCGTGCAAAGGTCATTTCAGTTAGTCCAATAAATATTAAGGCAACAACTAATTTAATGGCCGTTAAAATTGGATTTCCTTGCCATGCGTACCCTAGCAACATAATACCACTAGCAATTGAAATCAAATATCCCAGTCTCGTAATCATTTGATAAATTTTTGTATTAGTATTTGTAAAAATTGTGAGCGCCACTAGAACCGCTATCACAACCCAAGTAATCAAATGTATCCATAACCAAATCATAGTTAATCTCCTTTTATATCAATCTTACTGTTAGCTTATCATTATCCATCATTAAATCAAGGATTCAAAATTATTTAAACGATTGTGATTACTTTCATGCAAAAAAAATAATCCTTATACTAAAGGATTATCATTTTTAAGCTTATTCCCATTCAATTATAACGGTCGATTACAATCGTTGTTACAACGGCATTTATGCCAGTTTATTATTCATTGGCGGAGCTGCGGCGGAGCAACAGTCTGATTACCATTAAACTTCACCTTAGATTCCTTTGGTGCTGCATAGGTTATATGACCTGACATCATCTGTGCTAGTTCCTTATCTGCACCAACATACATGTGCGCATAGTGCCTTAACGTAATTTCCGGGGATGAGTGCCCCAGCCGTTTAGACAGAACAAGCACTGATACATTGAACTCATTAATCAAGTAACTAGCATGACTATGCCGAAGTCCTTTCCCTTGTATCGGGTGAACATTGGCCAACTTGGCGTACCGATGGATTATCCGCATGAGCGTTGATTTCAGCATCGGGCTTCCGTCATAGCTAAAGACAAAATCATCCTGCTTACCAAAACCATTCTGAGTTTGACGTTTTTTCCAAACACGGAGCACCTTCAAAGTATCCCGATCTATGGAGATAGTTCTCAAACCGCTATCAGTTTTAGTGTAGTCATGCCGTTCCCAATTTTGTTTGGTCTTGATTACCAGCATGTGAGTAACGCGTAATTGTGCATGCGTGAAGTCCACGTCCGCCCATTGTAGCGCCATCCCCTCATTAACACGAACACCCGTCATAAAGTAAACATACAGCATGACAAAGTTCAGGTGTTCGTAGTAGTCGCTAGTACAAATCTGGTTTAGTACAGCTTGAAACTCACTCTTAGTCCAATACGGCACCGTAGCACGTCCCTTAGGTATCGCCTTAACACGCTTTGACACATTACTAGGTAAGTAATTCATCTCAACCGCAAAATCCAGCGATTTACGAAACATACCAAAGACCAAACTTGCATAGCTCTGTGAGTAACCAGCATCTGTAAGCAGCCAGTTCCTAAAGCCCTGAACCTGCCTAACATCTAGCTTTCGTAATTCTATATCTCCAAATTTTTGTACGAAGACGTTTAATGAAGTCTTACGCGTTTCAAACGTTTCTTTTTGTACGCTAGCTTGGTATGCAGGAATATACGATTTTCGCATGTACACGCCATAGGTTAACGCATAGACGGTATGGCCGCTCTCGCGATCAAATTCTGCTTTCAGTCGTACAACTTCCCTGTGCGCAGCAGTCGCTGACTTGAACAACTGGCCATCCGCGTCTTTTTGACTCTTTTTCCGGATTCTTTTTCCGGTACTTTCATCCACCCCCAACTGTATATCATAGTAGTAGCGGCCATTTTGGCCACTGTATACACCAGCGAACTTAGTCTTTGGCATCGTCTGCATCCTTTCGAATGGATGCTCCAATAATTGCCTCAACCGCTGCAACCGGTACCCGACCTAGGCGCCGATTGGTATAAAACTCATATCCTTGTTGTACCATGCTCCGCTTTGCTTGTCTAATTAATTCAGCAGCAGTATTCTCACGATAACCAAGCGATATCAGGTCTTTCTTCGTAACCGTGTTGTTTTCCATTCAAGGGCCTCCTCCATTCCCAAAATCGACCGTATTTTTTAGTTTCCAGACGGTCTTTATATCGTTGTCCTGCGCTAACTTGCCATCGCTCGTAATATCAATCTGGTAAATTGCTACATCTGTTTCCAGCGCACTATCTGGGCTGTCCAAGTGCCCAACAACAAAATTCGGTCTAAAAATTGCGAAATAACTTTCATCTAGATCCCAGTAATCCACAGTCGGCTGCTTTAGTCCATGGCTCACAAAGTACCGTGGTTGATGATATGCGTGCGGTATTTGTAGAAGTTCTTTAGTTATATATTTGGTAATATAGTTAGCTGCCTTACGCTTGTCGGCAATATGGCTTACCGTACTAAAACCCTTTTCCCAGCTATCTGCATTGTATATCTGCAATCCCTTTTTCTTAATTAGCCGCTGACTCTTGGGGTAACGTGCAGGCGTTAAAGGTGGGGCAAGTCCGCCAGTAACGCCATGAAAATGAATTCTACCCGATGAAGGATGAAGTTCAGGAATAAATAGGTAGTCAAACCTACCGAACTTTTCGCGCTGATACTTCAACCAAGCACGCAGCCGCCTTCGTGCATACTCATAGTTCTTTGCATTCACCTTCGAGTCATCAAACGTAAGCGTCCAAAACAAATTGAACGAATTTGCCTCTAGATAGTATTTCACCTTTCTCTTAATCCTAAATGCCTGCTGCACGAGTTGGGTTTCATCACTATATGACACATTTATAGGCATATTCGACTCTGGATTTTTCAATAATTTTGGAGATTTGTGAACCCTTGGCACGCCATATTTCACAATTTCGATATGATCTTCAAATGTAATAACTTTGGCGTTGTACTCATACTCACCGCTATTCTTGCTCATTTTTTCAGCTTATCTTGCCTGTATGTCAAGTAACAGGCAAGTCCTCGCTGGCAGTCGCAGCTTGTGGCGTTCCGCCACCGCCACGCCTACCAGCAAGCATTGTAAGTGTTGCTTTAAACGGCAGTTTATCTTCATCATATTTTGGCGGTAAAAATGCTTTTGGCCCATCCCAATTCAAACCATCCAGCCAAATGACACCACCAAATTCTTTTGCATCAATTAACGGTAAATCATGGTGACTCTCTCCAAACACCTCCTGAGCTTGCTGAGGCGACGTTCTACCTAAGCTGATCCGCATCCCTAGCGAACTCCTGGCCTCTGTTGGGAGCGCAGACGCAGGCATCATTTGCCCCGCTACAATAACCGAGATAGAACTCTGCCGTCCCTTTGTAATCAAGGACAACAGTTTGGCGTTGAATTGGGGATATAGTTTGTCGGCTGTTTTCCTCTGCTGATCCTCAGCCTTCATGTTTGCAACCAGCGACAGTAGCTCATCGACAACAAGGAGAATCGTACCCTGATGAAATTTTTCGCAATGCGTAATATCCCGCTCATCATCGGGATCTGCATTTAGCTCCTTGTATCGCTGATCCATGATTTTGCACAATTCGTCAACGAGCTGAATTGCCTCTTCCGTATTCATGGCAACCTTACCAATACGCTTCATCGACTGACCCAAGAACGCTGCCTTACCATCGATCGTATACACGACATTATCGGGATTATTTACCAAGAAGGATATAATCAGGCCCTTTAGCAAACTAGTTTTCCCCGTTCCTGTTGGACCGACTATCAACCCCATCGGCTGTTTAGATGTTAGCGACATTCTGCCAGTCAATTGAATATTGATCTTTTCGCTTGTCTGCAACGCGTCCAAACGGTTGATTGTAATTCGCTCATCCTTATTGTGAGTTAGGTTAATTTCGATAATGCCGTTTCCAGACTTCTTATCACGAATTTCCCAGTAAGCTGTCGTCTCCTTGGTGAGGAATGCAACCAGGCGGCGTCCAATATCCGCTTCGAAATCCGAGCTGACACGGCCACCCGTTAGTAGCGTGATCTTAACTTCATCATTCGAGACCACATATCCCCATCTTACGTATGCGACATGGCCAGTCACGCCTTGCTTAATCAAATTAACGTTTTCCGAAAATTGCCAAAGCAAACGTTCCATCTTCCAACGTTCAACTGGCGAATATCTACTGTGGAGATATCTCCAAGCCCCAGCAAGAGACACAACTACTCCAAGTAGTCCAAGCATCAGGATAATTGGCCATAGATCTAATTCCGATTTTTGGCCAATTATTTTAGCCCACGTCCACTTAGCGCAGCTCCAGAGAATGATTAGCACTGTAACACATGCCCAGACCTTAAACAATAATCTTGACCGTACCTGCTTGCGTTGATCAACCTCATCAATGGATTCATAGATGCTCAGCTTCGCAGTATGCGTAGAGACTGGCAAAAATCTGCTAATTGTTTCCCTTGCGTTTTTTATCATTCAAGAACTCCTCTTCAAAGTCTCCTACTTGCTGGCCGGTAAAAATTCTGTACGCAGCTGCAATCAAAGACTCAATTCTTTTAACATCGAATGCGTCACGGTTCGTGAGACAATATTGAGCTTCATTCAAGTACGCCCAAACAGATAGCTTCTTTTTTTCACTCATACCTACGCCTACTTCCCATCGCTAATATTCATAACAAGCTTCACGTCACGCCAGCCACTAGTACGCCCCGCGCTCCACTTAAGCATTACCTTGGCGTCTTTCAATTCAATCTCTGTGCCCAAAAGTTCTGCCTCAGAAATTTCCAGCAGATCCTTCTCATCCCCAACAAGTTCCAGTGCATACGTCTTTAAGTCCTCTACCCCGTCGCCAGATTTCTCCAATGTTTTGGCAAGTTCAGCATCTACTATGTGGCATACTACCTTTGCGACCGATCCGTTGATTGGATCACCGTTATCTGCGTAGCGCGGACTTTTTGATACCGATACCACGCGAGCTGCTTTTGGCTTCTCAACGTTGCTAATTTCAACTTCTGAAAGTTTGACCTTGGCTAGTTTCATGCATTTCTCCTTTTCTGGATAAACATCCAACACAGTTTTAATAGACTAACTTTTATCAAAGGCCTTTGATTGACTACATCTTATCTTCAATTACGCCCAATATATATATCAGGCTTCGCCAATGTCTTGACACCCGAAAAACCGGGTATTGACGTATCGGAAAAGATGTGTATCAAAAAAGGCGAAGTTTTTAAAACTTCGCCCTAAGTGACTATTTTGATATTTGTTGGAGAAACCGATTCATTATCAGCGGTGTTACCCGATAATCAACAAATCTTTTTAATGGTTCACCAAGTTGCTTAAGTTCGAGAACCTCACCTAACCCTTCTCTCGAGACACCGCCAGAATCAATCTTATCTATTAGTGGGATTCCTGCGGCAATGCTTTCGTTATCAGCACTACTTTCGAAGTCAATTACTGTCGCTATTTTCGTTTCTTGATTCCGAACTCTTGTGAATTTGTCCCACTCATTCAGCAAGTCGCTTTTTATTCCTTCATATATTTGTTGAATCGTATTGTTCGGAATCCTAAGAGGCTGTGTCTGCTTTATATCATTAATAAGGCTACCTAGTCGGTTATTTTGGAATTGCGCTTCATTACACACTGACTCAAATACATTAGGCAGATAGTTTCTAATTTCATAATTAGACCCCCAAATGCACTCATACACATCCTTAAAATTCAAGGTATCTACAAATCGTAGATAGTACTTGGAAGAAGGCACTAGATAAGGATTCTGACGCGTATCCAATCGGGGAATAGGTGCGGTTATGGAGTCAACCATCGAATAACTTACTTCGTGTTGGTAACTTGGAGCCTCATTATACTCTTTTGCATTCTTGAACCCAGCAGTTTGATATTTGGATACGCCCTGCTCCTTCATACGCCGCTTGAGTCTTTCTGAAAACACCCTGTAGATAAACCAGACCGTATCTCCATATTCGCCGAATGCTTTTTCCCTCGCGGCTACAGTGCTCATATCTATTCGTACCATATTAGCTCCTTGGCATTATACTCCGGATTTTTTTCGATTGTCGTCTTTGCACAGCATTTGCAAATTGGAGAGTACTGTATGCCCACCTTGAGACCAAGGAGTAATATGATCGCCCTCCATCTCGTCGTACTCAAAATGCTTGCCGCATACCGGACAGATTCCATTCTGTTTTGCGTATGCTGCTCGCTTGTCCTTAGGCTTAAATGCCCGAATTGATAATACGCGCTCTGGCCCGCCAAGCACGTACTCAAATATCCCCTTCTGCTTGGTAACATCCTCGTCCTCTATCAGCTCGCTAACTCTAGCTTCGAGCGTAGCCGGATTATACGTATTCTCATGATAAGTATCGTATAGAAACCCCCATTCAATCCCCTTCATCAGCTTACGATAGTTAGGAAAAATAGAGGTTGTCCAATTAATTACGTTTTGAAAGTATAGCCACAGTTCGATTGCCGTTTCATCGTGCTGGTGCTGCGCCATGTACTCCTCAAGCTCAATATCCTGTTTCGACGAGATCCACTTGAGTGTGGTTTCCAAAAAGTCTTGTCGAATAGCAGAACCATTTAAATAGTCGCCGCCAATCTGATATGCGGGACACTGTGATTTCGAAAAGTACTTCTTGGCATCTGTCAACCATGGCCCCGTATAGATTGCATTTCTAAGTTCTTGTGCAGTAAGCTGTTCCCCAACAGTATTGATCACTTTGAACCAATCCAATTTTTCTCGATCTGTACCAGTACAAATATAAACCGTCAGAGGATAGTCCAATATTTGCTGCTGTTCTTCCTGTGTGAGCGTGTGAAAGTACTGGAAATTGATGGAGTAATCACCCTGTACAAATTGACATATTGAGATTGTTCGCTGCTGTCCATCTAAAATTTCATAGTGTCCATCTTCTGCAACAACCCAATACATAACATTCAGTGGGAACCCCTTGCGGACGGTATTAATAACTTCATCACGTTGCTTAGGTTTGTAGACGAATTCACGCTGAAAGGCCGGACGAATATTTAATTTTCCGTCATATCCATATACACCATCTTCATCGGAATCTACATATCCGTTTACGATTTGGCTTACTGGAATATCCTTTTTCTCAATTTGCATGCGTTTGGCCTCCCTTGTTGCGAATTAACACTCTCTTGTACATTGATTTAACGGTGCCATCTTTTTTAGTCAACAAAAGCCCTGAACTTTTTACATCAACAATTTCAAACTGATCTGGATTGTACCGCGTCATGTAAGTAATTGGCACACCAATGACACCAAAGTAGTCACAAGGAATATCCGCAACACGGGATACCTCAATGGCATCATAGTTATCATATTTTGGATATATCTCTGGAGAATAGTTCTTGAAGATTGTCAGCTTTTCGTGACGTTGTGTCGTATCTAAGTTGGTATACCAGCAAATGTTTCCCATTCTCCGCCATTTTTGTCCATTTTCATCAATCTTGAAATCCGTTTTCTTCGCCTCATAGCTTTCAGGTACCTTAAACCAAAAGTGTCCAGAATTGTACCCTAGCCAAATTTCGTTGGCCATAATTAAAGGCAGTACCTCTTTATAGGTAATTGCGTTGAGATTACCAATCACTAGGAATGTTTTGTGAAAAGCTCTTAACTGTGCGATGTAATCAGTAAATAGACTGAAAGGGGGATTGGTTACGACAATATCGGCTTCTTTAAGTAACTGAATTGCTTCCGGACTTCGAAAATCGCCATCTCCAGTTAGTGGTGTTTCAACGTAATCCGGTAAAAATGCAAGTTGTCCAATCTTGTCATCTTGTCTAATTATTTCCAATTTATAACTGGGTTTGTCGGATTCATAGTGCGTAGATATTAGTTTTTTTAGGCCTAACATGTAAAAGTTAATCTGAAAGTATTTCCAGAAATTACTGATGGCTGGATCATCACAATTACAAAACACAACCTTATCCTTGAAATACTCACGATAATGGCGTAGCTCGTTTTCAATCATTGAAATATTAGTATAAAACTCATCTGTTTTTCCAGCACGTGATACATGAAGGTTACTGTTTGTTTGCTTTTTCACGTTCATTACTCCAATTTATTATTTTATCTCTGTACATGTCTGTCATTGACTCTGAGATAGTAGGTAGCCAGACTAACAGACGTATTGAGTAGTAGTTCCGCCTCTGCTGCCTGAATTTTTACTCGTTCATTGCTAGCATGTGCATCGCCATCTTTATTGCGCATTTCTGCGATTAAATCGGTGATTCCATTTAAGTGACTAATCATTTTCGTAATACGTGGATTCCACTCCCGAGAAGGTCTCATTCCCAATGTTTTAACCACCAAATTACGATATTGACCAATATCGCCATTACGCTTACACTTTACGTCGTTATCGGACAATATTTGAAGAAACACCTCTTCGATAAGTGTTCTAGCCTTTGTAACTACGCTGTCAAAATCATTATCCTGCAAGTCATCTTGTCCCTGCGCCAACAACTCTGAAATGTATCCTGAATTGATCCTCTTGATCGGCACGAGGACTTTTACATTCTCATCTGCTGCGATAATTTCCCACGAATTACCACTAGATACGAGTTTTAAGTTGCTGTAGAGAAGAATGGCGTTTATCTCTCTGATTACGCGCTGCTTAATTGCGTCTGCTACAATCAGGATGTCCTTAGATTCATCACCAGTAAGGCCTTCCAGAATAAAGTTATCAATTTCCTTCAGTTGCGAAAACTGACTTCCAGAAAGATACTCATTAATCACCGGTCGCAACTGTGCTGGTGAAAATAGAAACGATAATAAAGAAGCCGTTCGATCATTTGCATGAGTTGCACTGATTATCGAACTCATTCGGCGTAATCTGTTTGAACCTTCTGGATTTGGAGAACCAAATCTGGATCCCAGAGCGTCAAGATCTGCATTTGTTCGGTAAGTTATCCACGGTCGGTCAATCAAGAAAGTTGTAATATCTGTGTTTTCCAGTAATTCAAAATTTTCTGACTCCAATGCCTTTCCCCCCACAGTATTAATAACTTATTTAATTATATATCCTAAGCCCATAAATACCAAGCACTCTACTGTGTATTCTCGCAAGTTCATTTTTCCGCCAGACTAAAAAAGGCCACCAGAACCAAGTAAGTTCTAGCAGTCTTAAATGAGTTTTCGATTGATTGTCCACCATAATTAGGCGGAGTTTCGGCGGAGCACCATATTTTTTTGGCGGAGTTGGCGGAGTTTGAGCTGCCTTGAGCAAATCCAAAATGCCTCTGTATCACTCTTTCTAGCTCAAATTGGCCTACATCGCTATTCCCATTCGATTGTTGAAGGCGGCTTGCTCGTAATATCATACACGATGCGGTTAACATGTGCGACTTCGTTTACAATACGGACTGAGATTTTTTGTAAGACATCCCAAGGGATTCTAGCAAAATCAGCAGTCATACCATCAATTGAAGTAACACCACGGATACCAACTGTGTAGTCATAAGTACGTCCATCGCCCATCACACCAACACTTCTAATGCCCGGTAAGACAGTAAAGTATTGCCAGATTTCACGATCAAGACCAGCATTTTTAATTTCTTCACGTAAAATTAAATCACTATCTCTAACGATTGTTAATTTTTCTTCAGTAATTTCACCAAGAACACGAATTCCAAGACCAGGGCCTGGGAATGGTTGACGCCATACTAATTCTTCACTCATACCCATTTTTTCGCCAAGTTCACGAACTTCATCTTTGAATAATGTTCGCAATGGTTCGATTAAGCTAAATTGCATATCATCAGGAAGGCCACCAACATTATGATGAGATTTAATTGTTTGGGCAGTATCTGTCCCAGATTCAATCACATCAGTGTAAAGTGTTCCTTGAGCCAAGAAGTCAATTCCTTTTAACTTAGTAGCTTCATCATCAAAGACACGGATGAATTCATTACCAATTGTTTTACGTTTCGTTTCAGGATCAGAAATTCCTTCTAATTTACCTAAGAAACGTTCTTGAGCATCAACTTTAATGATATTCAAGCCAAATTTACCGCCAAGCATTTCCATAACTTGATCAGCTTCATTTTTACGAAGTAAACCATGATCAACGAAAATACTTGTTAGTTGGTTACCAATTGCTTTGTGCAATAAAACACCAACAACTGAAGAATCAACCCCACCTGATAAACCAAGAAGGACTTTTTTATCACCAACAGTTTCGCGGATTTTAGCAATTTGTAAATCAATAAAATCAGCCATTGACCAGTTACTTTCAGCTTCACAAACATCAAATGCGAAACGACGTAAAATGTCATCCCCAAATTCAGTGTTGCGAACTTCAGTATGGAATTGAAGGCCATAGAATTTCTTATCAAGATTTTGCATTGCAGAAATAGGACAGTTAACAGAAGTTGCAACTGATGTAAAACCATCAGGAACTTCTGTTACTAAGTCACCATGACTCATCCAAACTGTTTGTTCAGCTGGTAATCCTTTGAATAAAGTTCCTTCTGGATTAGTAACCTCAATTTCAGCCTTACCATATTCTTTGTTATCTGCACTTTCAACTTTACCACCTGGCATTGTATATGCCATTAGTTGCATACCGTAACAGATACCTAAGATAGGAATACCTAATTCAAAGATTTCAGGATCTACTCTGAGTGCATCTTCATCATAAACACTATTTGGGCCACCAGAAAAAATGATACCTTTAGGGGCAATCTCTTTTATTTCGGCTGCACTAATCTTGTGTGATAACAATTCAGAATAAATTCCGAATTCACGTACACGACGAGTAATTAATTGATTATATTGACTACCAAAATCAAGAACGATAATTTTGTCGAAATCTTGCATGCTAACGTTGGCCAAAAATAGTCACCTCTTCATATTTTTTAGTTTCTTATTACGTCTATTCTACTGATTGAAACCCACTTGGTCAATCGTTTGATTTAATTTTCATGAAAATCTGTGAAAATATCTCTATTTTCTAATATTTGCGTAAATAAACGGTATTAATTCGATGCTCATCTGTCTTCTCTAAAATAAGATCAGCACGATTTCTGGTTGGTAAAATGAACTCTTGTAAGTTCTTTAAATTCACGGTTTTCCAGACATTACGTGCCAACTTAAATGCTTCATCGTGGTTACCAATCGCATAATCATAATAGTAATTTCCAGGTTTCTGAAAAGAGGTGTTCAAAAGAACACCAAAACGTTCCAAATACCATTTTTCAATTAAGTCAGCATCAGCATCAACATAAATTGAATAATCAAAGAAATCACTAACATACAATTGTTGGTTACTTGGTAATTGTAAAACATTAATCCCTTCAACAATCAAAATATCTGGTTGATTAATTGTTTGTACCATTCCAGGTACAATATCATAACTATCATGTGAATATACTGGTGCTTCAGTTTTCAGACCACTTTTCACGTCGTTTAAAAATAGAATTAGTTTTTCCATGTCATAACTTTCTGGAAAACCTTTACGGTCCAAGATATTCTGGTGAATTAGTGTTTCATTAGGATATAAAAAGCCATCCGTTGTAATTGCTTGAACCTTTTTTGTTGGGTATAACGCTGTGAGTAATAATTGCAACAAACGTGCCGTTGTACTTTTACCCACTGCAACACTACCCGTAATTCCAATCACAAAAGGCCATTTTTGATCTTTAATTCCTAGAAAATCTGCTTTTTTTGATTGCAAATCTTGCTTACCCAACAATGTCATATTTAATAAATGAACCAATGGCATGTAAATTTCCTGCACATCTTGAACTGATATCTTATCATTAACAGATTGAATTTCATTCAATTTTTGTTGTGACAAATCAATCTGTTTCGTTTTATAAAAGCCACGCCATTCATCCCTTGGAATTTTATAATAATTCATTTGTTTATCCATTTTAACAATCCTCTAATAAAAATGACCTATCAGTTTCCGCAATAGGTCATTTCTTCCATAGCTTATTTTAAACTATATAAACTTTTTGAAACATGGTCAAATAATGGTGATAATTCTTTTTCAGCATAAACAGTTAGTCGATGCATTGCTCTTGAACAAATCGTATAAACTAATTGACGCTCGTCTTCTTCATGATAGTTAATCTTTGAAGCGCCCCACATAACAACCGCATCAAATTCCAAACCTTTAGCTAGGAAAGCTGGCACAATAATCGTTCCATCGGCCAAACGTTGATTTTCCGTTTTAATCAATGTAACTGGCACGCCCTCGGCTTGTAATTGTTCATACAATTCTGTACATTCAGCTAATGATTTAGCGATGATTGCCGTTGTTAGATGATCATCCACATTTTGTTGTACTTGTTTTTCTAAATCGTGAACTAATTTATCAGAATTATTATCCACAGTCATTGTGGGTAAGTCACCTTGTCGGTTAAATGACGTCACTGATTCACCATTTATCAACACTTCTTTTGTGAAATCTGTGATTTGTTGTGTTGAACGATATGATTTCGTCAATTGCACGACTTTGGTTTTATCAGCTGGGAATAAATGTCCCAATTCTGATAGTAAACTCTTACTATTTTCTTTTGTGAAAATAGCCTGGTTTAAATCACCAAGCAGTGTAAACTTAGCTCTTGGGAACCCTTCCTTCAAGAAAGCTAATTGAAATGCCGTGTAGTCTTGAATTTCATCAATAAAGACGTAACGGACATCTGTTTCACCATGCTTACCCGTCATACGATCAAATAAGTATAAGTATGGCGTAACGTCATGCATCGATATTTGACGATTTTTTAAACGTGACACAACTTCAGCCACATCTGCTTGCCATTCTTCTACAGTAACATTATAGTCACTCAAATTAAGATACTTAGGCACATTGTGTAAAAAGTTCACATATTGTGAACTGATATTTAAGAATCGATTGCGCACAATTGCTCTGTGCACACTTGTAAATTGGCGCATAACTAAAGTACGCGTTAAGAAACGCATTTCTTTATCACCGCTTGCAAATTCGCGGTCTTGGTCTCCATACAAATCATTCAATTGTTCTTTAGACATATCTTGAATTGCTTTTTCAACCCATTCTAACTTAGCCTCAGCTTCAATTCGACGATTCAATAATTTAACTAATGATTCACGTGTTGCTTCTAATCTTGTCCGTAAATGATAATTTTCATTATATTTATAGTAGATACCTTTTATTTTATCTTTTGAAATAAAGACTTCATTATTGAATTTAATATCTCTGAACTTCATGTCTGCTTGTTCCAAATGTTCTGAATAAGCAGTTGAGGCATTAAAGAATGCCAAACTATTTTTCAGAACTTGAATACGTTTTTTAGCAGGCGCATTGTCTTCTTCAAAGCGTTCTTGTAACGTTTCAACTTGCATATTTGGTAAACGTCTTGATGCATATTGGAAATAAGTCATTTGAACCATATTTTGTTCACCAAGTTCTGGCAACACTTGATCAATATAATCATTAAATAATTGATTAGGTGAGAATAAAACAACTTGACTAGCTGTTAAATTACCGCGGTAACGGTACAGCAAGTAAGCCACACGTTGTAATACAGCTGAGGTTTTACCCGAACCAGCTGCACCTTGAACAAATAATAATTCAGCTTTTACATCTCGAATAATTTGATTTTGTTCCTTCTGAATCGTCGTTACGATACTCTTCATCTTTGTATCAGCAGAATCATTCAAGACGTCTAATAACATCTGATCACCAACAGCTTCATCAGTATCAAATATCGTTTCAATTTGGCCATCTTCAATTACGAATTGACGTTTCAATGAAACATCTACTGTTTGATCACCATCAGGAGTTTGGTAAGTGACATCACCTAGTCCGCCATCGTAATAAACACTCGATATGGGTGCACGCCAATCATAAACCATAAAGTGTTCAGGTCGATCAGCAAAAGAGCCCAAGCCAATATAGATTGTTTCTTTTTTATTAGTTCCTTCTTGAATGTTTAAACGTGCAAAATAAGGTTTCTTTTCTAATTTCTTTAAAATGTCTAAACGAGAAGTTGCGTTTTTCCAACTCGTTTCACGTTCAGCTAATAACTGTTGTTGCTGACGAACAGACATTGCTGTATCAATCATTCCAGTGTATGTTGTCGTATTGATATGAACATCACTTGTAAATTCGCCATTAATCGATCGTGCTTCACTTTCAGCGTACTTTATTTCATTTTGACGTTTAACTTCAGCATCTTTTATTTTAACAATAACATCATCAAGATGTGCTTGTTCTTCGATTTTAATTTCATCAGCCATTTCTCAATACCCCACTTTACATGATTTTATTAGGCCTAATAGTGTATCATTTTTTTATAATCAACTCAAATAGGCAACTAATTGAACTTATTTCTTATTTGGTAGGAATTGGTCAACTACGATTCCAACAGCTAATCCAATTAATGTTGCGACAGCAATTTTACTTATCACAATCCCAATAATTAGACCAATTAAAGTTGTCATTCCTGCAATTAAAGTGTGTCTAGTCATATTGACCTCCAAAAATTTAATATATCTAGTATACCAGTATCGAAACCTGTTTAACACTGGTGACCTCTTATAGTGAGACAAATCTTAATAAAAGCTAAATATCAGTTAAAATAATAGCCTTTTTTTTAATTTCAGTTTAATATAATGAGTAAGACTAAAACGATTGGAGGGCCTGACAATGTTCGAACAAGCTTGGTTTTTCTTCACCCATTTCGAAAATTATTTAGGACCTCTTTTCCAGACTTTAGGTAACTGGAGTTACTTAATTCTTTTTGTACTTATCTTTGCCGAAACAGGTCTTGTTGTTTTTCCTTTTCTACCTGGTGAGTCGCTACTCTTTTTCACTAGTTCCATTGCCGCCTACTCAACAGATACCATTGATATTCGGGTATTAGTCCCAATATTCTTTTTTGCCGCACTCTCTGGAGATGCCGTGAATTTTGAAATTGGTCGACATTTAAATAAATTACCTTTCTTTAAAAAAAGAATCCCCCCTGAAAAGATGGAAATCGCCAAAAGTTTTTTCAAAAAACATGGTGCAAAAACAGT